>NZ_JAFCTE010000004.1:0-280691 GCF_049895865.1 Psychrobacter sp. TWR1-1-1
ATATCACTACAACCACGAGCGCCCGAATATGGGCAATGGCGGTTTTACGCCAATGCAGAAACTAAACCACGCAGCTTAATTCTATTTGATAAGTGTCTTATGGTTGGGATGATTACCATTCCAGAAGCCATTAATTCTAAGAGCTTTTAATTCTAAGAGCTTTTAATTCTAAGAGCTTTTAATTCTAAGAACTACTGATTCCAAGAATTGTTAATTCCAAAAACCAGTGACCTTTATAAGGATGGTTGAGATGGCTAGCAAAACCTTACTTATTGTTGCGCATGCGCCATCACCTAATACTAAGAAGTTGGCGCAAGCGGCTTATGATGGTGCCAATCATCCTGATATAGATATCAATGTCATAATCAAATCTCCCCAAGATACCCAGCCTGAAGATGTATTGGCAGCTGACGCACTATTATTAGGGACGACTGAGAACTTGGCTTATATGGCAGGACTGACCAAAGACTTTTTTGATCGCTGTTATTATCAGGTTTTAGAGAAAAAGCAGGGTATGCCGTTTGCACTATATATTCGCGCAGGTCATGATGGTACGGGTACTAAGCTTGCTATGAAGACTATTACAACTGGGCTGCGTTGGTCATGGATTCAAGAAGCGCTGATTTTACAAGGTGATTGGCAAGAGGTATTTACTGAGCAAGTCGAAGAGTTAGCGATGACAATGGCAGCTGGGGTAGAAGCGGGTATTTATTAGTTTTTTCGACGCTTTGCTTGTCGCTATTATTAATATCAAAGCTACAGCAATGAAGACATATAAGGATATTAGCAGTGTTGAATCATGATTTAGATAATAACCAATCGATTGCTCCTGCTGGAATAGCATTTTCTCAAGCGTGTGAAAATAATAAGCAGCCGATTTTAGAAGTTTTACAGCAAGAGTTACAAGCGTCTACTCATGTATTAGAAGTGGGTTCTGGAACCGGTCAGCATAGCGTATATTTTGCCCCTAGATTGACCTATTTAACATGGCAGACCAGTGATGTGTTTGTCAATCACGCCACTATCAATGCTTGGCATGTTGCTTATCCTGCCCCTAATTTATATGCACCGATCACTTTTGATGTATCGCGTGATTCAGTGCCAGTCAATGAGGTTGCCGATGCGCCTTATGATGCAGTATTTACCGCCAATACCTTGCATATTATGTCGTGGACGTTAGTGGCTAAATTATTCCAATTGGTCGGTGATATGCTACCCTTAAATGGTAAATTCATCGTTTATGAACCCTTTAACGAAAATGGCAGTTATAGCAGCGCAAGCAATCGTCAGTTTGATCATAGCTTGCGCCAGCGCGATGCTAACAGTGGCATCCGTCATTTAGAAGACGTTATAGATTTGGCAAATACACATCATTTAATGTTAAGTAAGCGTTATGAGATGCCATCTAACAATCAAATATTAGTATTTGAAAAACTCTATTAACGTAAAAAGCTGAGTTGATTCACTGTGATAACACCATGAATCAACTCAGCTTTATGTAAGTTCGAATGCGTAAAGGCCAACCTATTTATAAATATTAACCCGTATTGCGTAGCCCTGCTGCCAAGGCGTTGATACTACGAATTAATGCATCTTCGACAGCAGGTCTATCGTCATTTTCCAGATTGTCATTGCCAGTGTTATCGGATTGGCGCATACGTTTGAGTAGCTCAATCTGGATATAGTTAATGGGGTCTAAATAGGCGTTACGCCATTCTAATGAATTAGCCAATTCTTGTTGGTTTGAGAGTAAAGACGCCTGCTCTAGCAAGGAGTTGAGACCTGCGTGCGTCAGTTCATGCTCATCAATCACTGCCTGCATGACTTGCTCACGCAAGCTTTCGTCTTTACACAGTTGACTGTATGCACGGGCGATATTCATCTCGGATTTTGTAAAAGCCATTTCAATATTACTGATAAAGACATTGAAAAATGGCCAGTTTTTATTCATCTCCTTCATTAACACTTCGTCTTTTTTGACGCTATCTAAAGCACTGCCTACGCCATACCAAGCGGGAAGGGTAAAGCGCGCCAATGACCAGCCAAATACCCATGGTATCGCCCGAATCGTCGATTTGCTTGGCAGTCCTTTTTTACGGTGAGCAGGACGCGAGCCAATATTGAGCAATGAAATCTCTTGTACTGGTGTGGCCTCAGAATAAAACTGATAGAAGCCTTCAGTATTATCCGTCAGCTCACGATATTGCTGTTCACCTGCATCTGCCAAATCAGCAAACAACGCTTCATAGCTATCTAGCTGTTTGGGTTGTTCGACAAATCGTGACGAGCTGGCTTTGAGCGCCCCCGTTATTCCCATGGTTAATTCAAACACCGCAGTATCTGGATTGGCATACTTGGCGTAAAGTACTTCGCCTTGTTCGGTGAATTTGATTTGTCCATGTAAAGTGCCAGCAGGTTGCGCGGCAATGGCTTGATGGGTTGAGCCACCACCACGACTGACGGAACCACCACGACCATGGAACAGGCGAGTGGTGATACCATATTGATTGGCGATATCGGTGATGGTTTGCTGAGCGCTATATAACTGCCAAGCGGAGGTAATAATGCCGCCATCTTTAGAGGAGTCTGAGTAGCCAAGCATAATCTCTTGAATGTTTCCTGAGTGCTCAAGTAACTCCCGATATAGCGGATTGTCCAACACCATTGGCATAATCTTATCGATATTTTTTAAATCTTCGATAGTTTCAAACAGTGGTGCAACTGGTAGGGCAGAAAATAAATGCCCGTTCTTATCAATACCCGATAAGCCTGCAAAACGCATCAGTAGCAGTACCTCTAATAACTGACTAGCGTTATTGGTCATTGAAATTACATAGCTACCAAAAGTATCGTCGCCAACCAGTTTACGCAGTTTAGCGACAGAATTCATCAGAGCAAGCTGTTCGTGTGTTTGCGCGCTTAAGTTGTCGGTATAAATCAGCGGTGCACCTGGCTTTTCTAGCAAACGCGTTAGCCATTCTTGGCGCTCTGTTTCGCTGAGGGTGCGATAGTCGGGTAGATTCGAGGCGCTAGCAAAAATATCTGCAATGACTTCGCCGTGATATCCTGAATCTTGGCGAATATCTAGCGAGGCTAAATGGAATCCACAGGTTTTGACTAAGCGAATGGTATCAAGCAGTAAGCCTTCGCCATGCGCTTTGTCATGAGTATTGACACTTTTGCGAATAAGGCGTAAATCATCTAGCAAGGCCGTCGGTGTTGAATAAGCCTCTTTTGCAGCCTCTTTATCTGTGCCTTGGCTTTGGATATGCTGGTTGGTCGCTTTTATTTTAGCCAGAATAATGGACAGCAGTCTTCGGTACGGCTCATTATTGTAATCATCAGGATTGTAGCAAAAGACTTTTTGATCGAGTGTACTGTAGTCTTTGATACGGGTATAAATCTCTGGCGCGATATCGACGATAGTATCGCTATGAATCAGTTCACGACGCAATTTTCTGACCAATACTTGATAATGACGCAGTACAGTATTGGCATGCATCAATACCGCCATTTCAGTAGTTTCGTGGGTGACGAATGGATTGCCATCTCTATCCCCGCCAATCCAAGAGCCAAAACTGACAAAGGCGGGTAAAGGGTAGTCGATTAACTCAGGATAGATATCGACGATAGCGTCTTTTATATTACGATACACTTTGGGAATGGCAGTGAATAAGCTGGCATCAAAATAGTGTAAGCCGTTGTTTATTTCATCATAAACCAACGGTTTTCGGCTGCGAACTTCGTCTGATGACCACAGTAAGTCAATGGTTTCTGCTGTTTTTTGCTTGGCTTGCATAAAGGCTAGACTGCCTTCGGGATAGTCGCTCATGGCATCGGTATGCTCATAGAGGGTCTGCAAGATATTCATGGTGGTGCGTCTACGGGCTTCGGTAGGATGAGCCGTAAAAACAGGAATAAATTTAAGGTGATCAATAAGCTCTTTGATTTGCGCAGGTTCGATTTGCCGCTCACGGCATTCTAACAAGGTGCGGCGAAAGGATCCTTCCCAGCTTTGATTGGACTGAGCACGCATAGTACGGCGTTGCTCACGCAGATAGTTTTCTTCCGTTAAATTGGCAAGGAAAAAGTAAATAGAGAATGCGCGAATGACGTTTTTTAAGGTTTGATTGTCTAATGAGGCAATAAGATCGATCAGCTGCTGTTTGTGTGCTGGATTATGCTCGCGGCGCTCCTGAATAAAGCCTTTGCGCAATGTTTCGATAGTACGTAGGGTATCCTCCCCAGATTGGCGAGAAATGGCCTCACCTAAAAATGCGCCTAACAATCTAACACGCGCACGCAATACGTCGTTCTTCAATAACATAATTGGCTTCCTTGGCTTTTAATCGACTCATTTATCAATGAGATAGGCTGGTTAATAATTAAGGGTCGCTGTTCTTATAGGATATAAATTAAAGTTATTTATATTCATTTGCTAAAAAATCCAAATAGTGGTTCCACGAGCGCTCATCTGCACGTGCATCATATCTATCACTGCCGAACACGCTAAAGGCATGTGGGGCACCACTGTATGTCACCATCTCATGCGGTACGTTGGCGGCTTCTAGCGTCTTACCCAAAGTTGCGAAGCTCTCTAGAGAGACAGATTCATCAGCAGAGCCATGGAATACTAAGATCTCTCCAGTTGTCTTGTCATAACTTTGACCCGTTGGAATATCAAAGGCACCATGGAAGGGTACAAATGCTTTTTGCTCAAATCCTGAGCGCGCCAGCTCCAGAGCAACGGTACCGCCAAAACAATATCCCATGGTAGTGCCTTTACGCACATCATTACCTTGTAGTCTTCCAGCATTCAGCGCACCTTGAAGTATGCGGCGCATTTTATTGCGATCATCGTATAGCTCCCCAGTTAAGCGTTTGTTTTCTTCAATAGAAGTAGGGCGAACGCCTTGTCCGAACATGTCTGCCGCTAATACATTGTAGCCCTCGCCTGCTAACATGTCAGCACGTTTACGCTCATAGTCTGTCAATCCATCCCAGTCATGAATGAGTAAAATAAAAGGCGCATTCGCTTTATCGGCTTTGGCGTAATAGCCTTCGTATGCTTGATCATCCACGGTATAGGTAATATTTTTGGTTGTAATAGCGGCAGCTGTTTGGCTGAAAGTCAGTGCCATTAGTCCGATTGACGCACCCATTAGCAATGAGTGATAAGGTTTTTTGGACGGAGTATTTGAAGTTGATAACATGGTAGGTCACCTTATAATCGTATAAAAAAGATAAATAGTTGGCTAAAACCATGCCCATTTTATTTATCAACTGTTTTAATGCTTCCTAAGAGCATACCTTAAAAACTCACCACATTACAAGAATCTATCGTCAACGTTGAAGCTCTGTTTAAATACGCTGAAATTACGGCTTTATCACGGCTGCAAACTTTAACCAAATATCAACAAGGAGTGCCATGAATTAGTCATATTTTTTGGCTAATATTAAAGACAGCTCGGTACAGAGCCTACTTTTAATTACTAGCTAGGATGCATAATGAAAAATAATATTGATCATACTGACCCCGCTAAAGATATGAATACGGAACGTGGCAATGGCGGTGAGACTCACCAGCGCGCAGGGGATGACACTAAAGTGCTAACGACCCAACAAGGTGTCGTCATCTCTGACAATCAAAACTCTCTAAAAGCAGGCGCACGTGGCCCCACATTGCTAGAGGATTTTGTATTACGGGAAAAAATTCATCATTTTGACCATGAGCGTATTCCTGAGCGTATCGTCCATGCGCGTGGTAGTGCTGCTCACGGTTATTTTGAACTCACTGAGTCGCTCGAAAAATATACCACGGCGAAAATTTTGACTGAAACAGGTAAACAGACGCCTTTATTTACCCGTTTTTCTACGGTTGCAGGTAACAAAGGCTCAAAAGATACGCCACGTGATGTGCGTGGTTTTGCTGTGAAGATTTATACCGAAGAAGGCAATTGGGACATCGTTGGTAACAATATGCCGATTTTCTTTATTCAAGATGCGATGAAGTTTCCAGATTTGATTCACGCGGTTAAACCAGAGCCTGATCGTGGATTTCCGCAAGCCGCTTCGGCGCACGATACTTTTTGGGACTTTGTGTCATTAAGTCCTGAGACCATGCATAATTTAATTTGGCTGATGAGTGATCGTGCACTACCACGCAGTTTACGCATGATGGAAGGCTTTGGTATTCACAGCTATCGTTTAATCAACAAAGAAGGCAAGAGTACCTTTGTCCGTTTCCATTGGAAACCTGTACTTGGTGTACAGTCAACCACGTGGGATGAGGCGGTGAAAATCTCCGGCGCTGACCCTGATTATCATCGCCGTGATTTGTTTGAAGCCATTAATAATGGCGACTATCCTGAATGGGAGTTTGGCGTCCAGCTATTTACTGAAGAAGAGGCTGATAAATTCTCGTTTGATCATTTAGATGCCACCAAATTGATTCCAGAAGAGATGGTGCCAGTGAAAGTCGTGGGTAAAATGGTGCTGAACCGTTATCCGGATAATTTCTTTGCAGAAACCGAGCAAGTGGCGTTCTGTCCATCGCATCTGCCACCGGGCATTGATTTCAGTAACGATCCATTATTACAAGGTCGTTTGTTCAGTTATCTAGACACCCAGTTATCACGTTTAGGTTCGCCTAACTTTGCCCAAATCCCAATCAACGCGCCGAAATGCCCGTTTGCCAATAATCAGCAAGATGGTCATATGCAGATGCAGGTACCTAAGACTCGTGTGCTCTATGAACCGCAAAGCTTAGATCCGACTAGACCACGTGAAAGCGCCAAGCGTGGCTTTGAATCGTTCCACGAACAGTTGGATGATGGTGTGAAAGGTCGCGTGCGTGCAGAAAGTTTTGCCGATCACTATAGTCAGCCGCGGATGTTCTATCGTAGCCAGACGCCAGCTGAGCAAGCGCACATTGCGTCTGCTTATGCCTTTGAGTTAGGTAAAGTAGATACGGCGCATGTACGTACTCGTATGCTGAGTCATCTGCCGCATATCGATGAAGACTTGGCAAATCGTGTGGCAACAGCGCTAGGTATGGAACTGCCAGAGCCTGCTGATGCCGCTGCTCCTGTACAGGATATGGCGACATCGAAAGCAGTACAAACGATTGGTCTAACGCCTAAGAGTTTAAAAGGCCGTTTGATTGGTATCTTGGTCGCTGAAGGCTCTAAGCATAGTGAAATCAAAAAGTTCGAAGAGGCGGCAAAAGTGCAGGGTGCTAGCGTGAAAATCGTTGCGCCCAATAAAGAAGTTGTCTTAGATGACGACACTCGCATACAAGCAGATGAGCGCCTCGCTGGCGGCCCATCAGTGATGTTTGATGTGGTCGTTAGTATCATTATGCCAGAGCAAGCTAAAAAGCTAGCAAAAGACAGCTCAGCACGAGATTGGTTCAATGATGCCTATGGACATTGCAAAGCGATTGCTTATTGCGGGGCGACTGATGAGTTTATCTTAAGTAAGCTACCTATCGAAAAAGATGCCTTTGTCACGCCACTGGCTGAATTGGATACTTTTATCGAAAATGCTAAGTCACGCTTGTGGGAACGTGAGCCAAAGGTTCGTGATTTAGCATAAGGTAGTATTAAGTTTAAACTTCTGATACTTTTAAAATTTTACTAATTTAACGAAAACTCAGCTTTAGCGCTGGGTTTTTTTGATGGCAATTTTTATAAAAAAGCAATTTATAGCCACAAGCGTTCACTCAAAGTCATTACAAGTTGAATGGTGGGCGTTATACTAAATCCTATTAAGGCGCGTTAAAAGCGTCTCCTATAGTAGGGATGCTATAACAGTGAGCAATCATGTAGCAGGGAATGCAAATGAGTTTATGTGAAATTGTACGTTTAGAAGGATATATTCAAAGTACTTATCTTGCGGTATATCCAGACAAAATTATGCTGCTGGACGGTGGTTGCCGCCCTGATGTAGCAATGGTATTAGATTATATTAGAACGACGTTACAGCGACCAATCAGCGATCTCAAAGTCGTTGTGGTGACCCATATGCATCCTGATCATGCAGGCGGCGCTCATCAATTCAGAAAAGAGACGGGCTGTATCATTGTTTCGGCAGAAAAAAAACGTCAATGGTATAGCGGTATCGGTGGGCATGCCATGCATTTTGTGGACATAAATCTTGCGCATTATGTGGCGAGACGTCAAGGTCGCTCCCTTAAAAACCTGTATTATCCCGCCCATCTTACACCTGATATCACCGTTAAAGATGGGGATAGTGTGCCGAAATTTGATGAATGGCAAGTGCTGGAAACACCCGGACATACAGATCGTGATTTATCTCTATTTCATATACCAAGTCGGCAAGTCTATACGGCCGACCTCATTATCAAACTGCGTCATAAGTTTGTGGCGCCTTTTCCTATTTATGATCCTAAAGTCTATATTCAGTCACTACAAAGAATAAAGGCGTTAAAACCTTCTATGGTTATGATGGCACATGGGCGTGAGCTGGCAATAGATGCAGCAACGTTTGATATGCTGATTACGCAAGCACCCAAGCATCCACGGACGATCAAAGACACGATTAAGCATAAGCTACTGTGGCGAAAAGACACTGACTTCACTATTTTTAAACGAAACCGTAAAAAATAAAGTGAAATTTTAAATAAAAAAAAGCCCAGTCATTATTAATATAATGACTGGGCTTTCTAAATATGGTGGGCCGACCGCGACTCGAACGCGGGACCAATTGATTAAAAGTCAACTGCTCTACCAACTGAGCTATCGGCCCTGAAGAGTGTATAAAAAAGCATGGCTTTTTTAACTCTGCAAGTGAATTTACAACTTCGTAAATTCGGTGAAGTTTTCTAAAAGAAAGCTTCTTAAACTTTGTTACTTATTATGCCAATACCTGATAGGGCAATGTACACAACAAGCATAATACTAAATATGGTGGGCCGACCGCGACTCGAACGCGGGACCAATTGATTAAAAGTCAACTGCTCTACCAACTGAGCTATCGGCCCTGAGCGAAGATAAAATGAAGTAGTGCTTCATCTGAGTGCAAGAGGATTTACATTTTCGTAAATTCTAAAAACTCTATACCTTTACTAGGTTTATATCTACTACAAGATAAGTTTCCTTAAAGGCAAACTTATTAAAACTAGACATCTAAAAAATGTCTTTAAACTTAATTTTTAATATTAGGTCAATCAACATTAAAATAGGCATTAAGTTTGTTTCAACGTTTAAAGAATTTCTATCCCTAAACGTGAGAGCACATTATATACACTATCAGGACAATTACAACCCCGTAATATAAAAAAAGTGCAATTAAAGTAAAAAAATGCATTTTTTTATATAATTTGGCTTATTGGTGGCTGTTTCATGGCAGTAAATGCCTATTTAAAACGTCAGTCGCGACGTTTTAGTCCCTAGACAGTGCTTCAACAGGATCTAATTTAGCAGCATTACGCGCTGGCAAGAATCCAAATACGACACCAATCAGTGTTGAACATATAAATGCAGCAATAATAGAGGTTGATGAGTAAATCACTTTAAAGCTATCACCAGCAAAATTATTAATGATTTCACCAATAGCAAAGGCCAGTCCAATACCTAATAAGCCGCCTAAAATACAGACGAGTACGGCTTCTATCAAAAACTGCTGCATGATATCGTTTTGACGAGCCCCAACTGCCATACGTACACCAATTTCATTAGTGCGTTCCGTGACCGATACTAGCATAATATTCATCACACCAATACCACCAACGATCAATGAGATAACAGCAACTGATGAGATGAGCAGTGTCATAGTACCTGTCGTTGATTCAATGGTCTGACGAATAGAGTCTGAGTTAATAATATTAAAATCATCTTTACCATGGCGACCTTCTATTATGTCGGAAATAGCTGACTCAGCGACACTAGATGAGACACTATCATCTAACAGTGCTATAAAACTATCAATATTTGCACTACCAGTTATACGTGACATCACAGTGGTATAAGGCATATATATGACGGGTGTCGTGCTACTTGGTCCAAAGCCACTGTCGCTTGCCTCAAGGACGCCAACCACTCGTCCAGGCACACTACCGATGAGTATGACTTCTCCGATAGGGTTATCTATATCTGCAAAAAAAGCACTCTTGGCATTGTCATCGATAATAATATCTTGACTGCGAAGGTCGATACTTTGCGAATCGAAACCTTGACCTAATGCCAGCGTCTCACCAGTGACCTCTAGATAATACTCACCAACACCATTGATGGTCGAGTCTTCCTGCACGCTGCGATAGCGTACACTAGAGCTGGTATTGACTTGAGGGCTCACATTGATAACATACGGTTGACTGCTGACCGCTTCTGCATCTTCTGGTGTGAGGTTGTCGTCATTATATTTACGTCGCGGGTCGCCTCTAGGGTAGCCGTCATTCACTGTTATAGTATTGGTTCCTAGCGAGCTAATATTTGCGAGAATTTGCTGCTGAGAGCCTTGACCAAGACCAACGATAGACACAACCGCAGCGATACCGATGATAATGCCTAACATGGTCAGCAATGTGCGCATCTTGTGTGCACGCATGGCAAGTAAGGACATTTTAAAAGCTTCGAGCAAACGATCCACAAAGCTTCCGAAGGCACTTTTACGATGTCCACCGAGGATAGATTCTGGGTGTTGAGTTGTCGGTTTATAATGCTCAGTTTTATAATCAGCAATAACGTAGCCATCTTTTAACTCAATAACCCGTTCGGCTTGTGCGGCAAGTTTGGGATCATGAGTGACCATGATAATGGTATGACCTTTAGCATTTAGATCATGTAAGATCGCCATCACATCTTCGCCAGATTTGCTATCTAGTGCGCCAGTTGGCTCATCAGCTAAGATGACATCGCCACCATTCATCAGAGCGCGAGCAACAGAAACACGCTGCTGTTGGCCGCCTGAGAGCTGGCTAGGACGATTATTTACCTTTTCACCAAGACCTAGATCGGTCAAGAGCTTTTCTGCGCGATTGATTCGTGCCTCAGTATTCATACCAGCATACACGGCAGGGACGGCAACGTTATCTTTAGCGCTAATGTCACCAAGTAGGTGGTAGCGCTGAAAGATAAAGCCAAAATGCTCTCGGCGTAACTCAGCCAGCTCATCTGCCTCTAGCTTGTTTGCTGATTGGCCATAAATCTTATAGTCACCTGCTGTCGCCTGATCTAAGCAACCCAAGATATTCATTAGAGTAGATTTACCAGAGCCAGATTGCCCGATAATCGCGACCATTTCACCTTGATTCATCGTTAAATTAACCTCGTGCAATACGCGAATGGTTTGCTCGCCGGCAGCAAACTCTCGAATAATACCCGACAGCTCCATAATTGGTTTGTCAGCGGTAGCTGCAGTATCATTCGGTGAGTCGTTTTCTATCGAAGCGCTACTGCTGTCAGTCGGCTGTTTAGTAGATTGAGATATAGTCATAGCAATGTCTTTAATCAAAGATAGTGAGTGTCGTGATGAAAGGGCCAAGGTTTTTCAGCCCCTCCATCGTTAACATAGTCAAAGAATTAATTACATCCTTGGAGTACCACCAGGTATACGAGTACGACCACCACCTTTACCTGAAGCATTGGCACTACCTTCGCCGATAATGACTTGCTCACCTTCTTTTAAACCACTTAAAATTTGCGCATTTACTCGGTTATCAATGCCCACTTCTACTGTGCGAGGTTCTACTGTGCCGTCATCATTTAGTACGCGTACAACCTTGCTGGTTTTTGCTTGACCTTCAGTTTGATTTCTCGCGGGTCTTTCTTGTATGGCTGCTGATGGCACAAGCAACGCGTCTTTGGCTTGATCGATGATGATATAAATCTGGGCGGTCATATCAATACGAAATAATCGCTCAGGGTTAGCTACTTCAACATAGCCAACATAGTAGATAGCAGAATCGGTTGAGCTGGTCTTGCTAATTTCCTCGGGTGCCGGCTCAATAGCTGTCAGTGTCGCATCATACTGCTTGTCTGGATTACCGATGATATTAAAGTAGGCGGGCATACCAGCATTGACATTGATAACATCGGCTTCGGAGATTTGTGCGTTGATTCTAACAGTAGACAAATCTGCTAAAGTTACGATGGTCGGGGCTGTTTGATTGGCATTGACCGTCGTGCCTTGCTCAGTGGTCACTGAGACGACAGTACCTGATATTGGCGCGCGAATCGTTGTATAGCTAAGGTCTTCTTGAGCCGTTGCGACATTGGTTTGAGACTTTCGTAATGCTGCTTGTTGGCTATTAATGTTTGCAGTGGCTGTTGCAATGGCGGCTTGTGCCGTATCAATAGCAGCGCGTGCATTGGCAACGGCTGCTTTTGCGGTCTCGACACTGGTCGCTTGTGTATCATATTCTTGTTGTGAGATAGCATCGATAGCGACTAAGTCTTGCAAACGTGCAAAATCAGACTGTGCTTGTTTAAGCTCAGACTGACGGCTGGCAAGATCAGCATAGGCACTTTTTAGACTCGCTTGTTTGCTTAACGATTCTGCTTGCGCACTTTGTAGCGCGGCTTCGCTTTGCTCAAGACTGGCTTGCTCATTGCTCAGGCTGTTCTTCTGAGTCACTTGATCAATCTGTGCAATCAAATCGCCTTGTTTCACCTCGTCACCCACTTCTACATAGAGGTTTGTGACCTCACCAGAAACCTGTGCACCGACATCAACGGTATTAAGTGCTTTAACTTTACCTGATGCCATGACATTGTTTTCGATATCACCAACCTCAACAGGTGCGGTTAAATAACTGGGTTTTTCTTCTTCTGGTTTTAAAAAAGTATAGGCCAAAGCCCCTAATGCTACGATGATTAAGGCGATGACACCCCATTTGATAGCAGACTTTTTGCTTATTTTGCGCATAACAACAATCCAGTCACAATGAAATCAAGTGTACATATAGTAGAGGCTTGAAGTCCAAAAGGGAATGGTAATTAGTTTAAGAAAGGTTAAGAAGTTCAGCAGTAGAGATAAGGCAGACTATATTATGGAAATAATAAACAAAGGAAGAATGTAATGTTAAACCATCAGCAAATTCAAAAAATAATTAACGATTATAGTAAAAAGATAGGGCTAAATATTGATGATGTTATTTTAAGAGATATGCCTTCTGGATTTGGTGAGCCACACTTGGAGATAAGCGGTGGCTATTACCACTATGTAATATGTGAGCGCGGTAGTGAGTTATCTAGAGAATCTTTTTTAGATGTAGATGATTTCATTTATGAGTTTTTTGAGATGGTAACGTCTAGGGTAGCAGGCGAGTATGAGCAAGAGAATAGTGTCATGAGTGAAGATCAAAGAGTTATACGCTTTAATAAGCAAATTGAACTTATGACGCAGCTAAATCATGAATGGGGTAGAAAAAAAGAAGCAGATATAACAGAAACTTTAAAAAACTTTCCTTATTCAGTTAATAACAGAACTTACGATAAGAAAACTTGGTTAAACAAGTTGTTAAATTTCTTCAAATGATTAAACGACAAACAAACGCTTTCCAGATAGCTCTAACGCTGCCTGCAATAATAACTCCCACGCTGGCTGACGCACGAGTCCTTTGATGGCTTGGTCACATTTATAAAGCAGGGCAGGCCATTCAGCCGTTTGAGTTTTTGACTGGCGACGGCAAGCTTGCTGGTACAACCCTTGTTTGCTACGCCAAATACCAAGCGCTTGCGGATCTTGCCCATCCATCAATTGCATAATTTGCCGCATGTCTTTACTAACCGCCCATAATACCAAGGTGGTTGGCTCGTCGGTGGCTTTGAGCTGAAACATGATTTTAGCGACTTGCGTACTGTTACCGGCAAGCATGGCATCCGATAAATCAAAGACGCTAAACTGTGCATCACTGACCAACGCAGCTTGTAGATCCTTAATGTCTAAGGCAACATTATTTGGCAGTTGTGTAGAGTGATCAGCCTGATGACTAGCCTCAATATTCTTAGCGACTAACTGCGGCGCAAATAAGTAGGATAGCCGCCATAAGGTCTGATACGCGCTTAGCAGATGGTGCTCAGTATGCGACATAAGCAGCTGCCAGGCTTCTTGCGATAGCCGTAAACCAAACTGCTGAGCTTGTATTTGCAGTAGCTGCTGTCGTTGCTGCTCATTATATAAATTGCAATCAATGACATGACCATATTGAGCAAATGGCGTAAACCACTTGCTGCTCTGCGCTCGCTTGTCTTGTTTGGGCGTGAGCCATAATAAACTATGACTGTGCGTCCCTGTTTGAGCTTCAACGGCAAAGCGCTCAAGCTCAGTGATAACGGCCTTGTCAGGCTTATGATTGCCCGTCACGATGAGTGCACTGGCATCATCAAATAAAGACTGGCTACCAAGCTCTGACAATACTTCTTGCCAGCTCTTGACTGATATCAGCTCAATACGCTGAATCGCGTAATTCTGCGCGCGCCAATGTGGTCGCAGGGCATCGATGAGCCATTGACTGAGTAGTGGCTCATCACCATGCGCCAGCCACAAGCCCGCGACTGCAACGGAAGGCTGTAGTAGCTTTGGGTAGGCTTGTATAAAGGTATCTTGCATAGGGTAATAAGTACACAGATTGATGAAAATAAACGTGGAATGTGTTGCGCATTATAAACTATGGGTTTGGCACCACCACCGCGATCGATGTTGAGCCATTACCGCTTTGCACAGATTGTCTGACTCCAGAAGAGCTGACCTTGGGTAGGGAGATGGCGACATATTGATCAGTAATTCGGCGTGCCAAACTGTCATAGAGCCAGTCACGAATTTGATCGCCTTGCTGATCATCAGTGCTCACCGACGCTTCATTATATTGATAGCTACGCTCGACTTGGATGGGGTTGCTTAGCGTAATTGGTTTGCCATTTTCCATGGTCTGATAGCTGACATCTGCTGAAAGTACCAAACGGATCTCTGTCAAGACACCGACCAGCTCATAACGCTTAAAACGCACGTTATTGATGGTGATAGCGGCAATGGGTTCAGCACTTGCCTGTTTGTTATTGTTCGCAACATCAGCTGCTGTCATGTTGTCAATGACCTCAACACCTAAAGTTTTTAGGCGTCTTGTCAATGGCAGCTTAAGCGGAAATGAGGTGCGATTGTCTTCGAGAATCACGGCTGTTTTGGCGACATCAAGCAGCATTGGCGCATCATAGCCACGCAGTTGAAAGCCGCAGCCACTAATAGCTGCCGTTGCACCTAATAGCGTAAACATTGGCAGGGCAGTCAGAAAAGCCGCCACCAGTTTTTGTCCGTTTGATTTTTTGGCAAAAGCGTCTCTTTTGCTTAAGTTGGCTTTGGGTGACTGACCTGCTCGATATTTATACGACATAATCGCTATCCTAATATTATGAAAAGGCTCAGACTAATCATTAAACTAATAAAAAGTACTGAGCCTAAAAAATCTAGCCTACCACCACGATGTTTACCAGCTTATTAGGGACGACGATTTCTTTTTTGATGTCGCCAGTCAAGAATTTTGCCACACTTTCCATCGAACGTGCTTGTGCTTTTAGCTGTTCTGGATCGCTATTTGGGGCGACATCCATTTTACCGCGCATTTTGCCATTGACCTGTACCACCATCGTGATCATATCTTGTACCAGAGCATTTTTATCAACTTCTGGATAATTCAAGGTAATAGTATCTAAACCCAATTGCTCAAGTAAATGTTCACCAATGTGCGGCGCATATACGGATAGCATAATCAGCAGATCCGTCAATGCCTCATGCTGTACCTGTAGGTCTTGCTTGCTATTGGCCTTAAAGCCAGTCAGCTCGTTGGCAAGCTCCATCAAACTTGATACAGGCGTGTTCAATGCCAAACGATCACCCAAATCACTATCGATTTTAGCAATCGTTTCATGGGTTTTACGGCGTAAGTTTTTGGCTTCTTTGCTTAAGCCATCAGTGCTCAAAACTTCATTGTTCAGCGTCTCGATACTTAGGTTCGCGGCAGTAAGCGCTTGCATGTGTTCAGTAGCAATACGCCATACTTTTTTAACGAAGTTATAAGGGCCTTTGAGCGCATCATCTGACCATTCTAGCGTTTGATCCGCAGGCGCGGTAAAGAGCGTATAGAGACGAACAGTATCAGCGCCGTATTTATCGATGGTAATTTGCGGATCGACACCGTTGTTTTTTGACTTAGACATTTTTTCGATTTTGCCAATGGTCACCGGCTGCCCATCAGATTTTAAGATAGCTTTAATTGGTTGACCACGTTCGTCATAGTCGATATCAATGTCTTCTGCAAAATAGTACGTGGTACTGCCATCCGCATTTAGGCGATAGAATGTCCCTGCCAATACCATGCCTTGCGTCATCAAATTAGCAAACGGCTCATTTCCTGACACCAAGTCTTCATCACGCATCAGTTTATGGAAGAAGCGTGCATAGAGTAGATGCATCACCGCGTGCTCAACACCGCCGATGTATTGATCGACAGGCAGCCACTTATTGGCGGCAGATTTGTTGACCATGCTTTGCGCATCATTTGGGCTTGCAAAGCGTGCATAATACCAGCTTGACTCCACAAAGGTGTCAAAGGTATCGGTTTCGCGTTCAGCAGGATTACCGCATTTAGGACACGTTGTATTGACAAACTCTGGAATGTTTTTTAACGGATTTCCGCGACCATCAGGAACGACATCAGTCGGTAAGACAACGGGCAAATCTTGCTCTTCGACAGGTACGGTACCGCAATGCTCACAGTTTACCATTGGGATAGGACAACCCCAATAACGCTGGCGAGAAACACCCCAATCACGGAGACGGTATTGGATTTTTTTCTTAGCAAGCTCTTGTGGTTCTAGTTTGGTCAGCATCGCTTCAAATGCTTGCTCAAAGTCTAGCCCATCAAATTCACCTGAATTGACCAAAGTATTGCGTTCGGTATAAGCACGATTAATCTCAGTATCGTTCGCCTTTGCATCTGCTTCTAACGCATCGAAATAGCCGACAGGGATATCGATGACTTGTTTAATCGGTAAGCTGTATTTAATCGCAAATTCATAATCACGCTCATCATGAGCAGGGACAGCCATCACCGCGCCTGAGCCGTAGCTCATGAGTACATAGTTGGCAACCCATACTGGCACTTCTTCGCCAGTGAGTGGGTGCGTGACCGTAAGACCAGTAGCCATACCGATTTTTTCAGCTTTAGCTAGGTCTGCTTCTGCAACTGAGCCTTTTTTGCAAAGCGCACAGAATTGCGCAATCGCTTCATCATGCTCAGCCGCATACTGCGCTAGCGGATGTTCGGCGGCGACCGCCACATAAGTCACACCCATCAAAGTATCAGGGCGAGTAGTGAACACATCTAAGGTATTGGTCTCGCCAGCAAGCTCATAAGGGAAGTGTACTTCCATGCCTGCGCTGCGACCAATCCAGTTGCGCTGCATGGTCAATACTTCTGATGGCCAGTGACCTTCTAGCTGATCCAAATCATCGAGCAATTCGTCAGCATAATCGGTGATATTAAAGTAATACATCGGAATATCGCGCTTTTCGACCGCAGCGCCACTACGCCAGCCTTTACCATCGATGACTTGCTCGTTGGCTAAGACGGTATTATCAACAGGATCCCAGTTGACTGTTGACAGTTTTTTGTAGACCAAGCCTTTTTTGTATAGCTGTAAAAACAACCATTGCTCCCACTGATAATACTCAGGGCTGCAAGTAGCAAATTCACGTGACCAGTCAATAGACAAACCCAGTAATTTAAGCTGCGCGCGCATGCTGTCAATATTGGCAAACGTCCATTTGGCAGGTGGCGTCTGATTGGCAATCGCCGCGTTTTCTGCTGGCAAGCCAAAACCATCCCAGCCCATAGGCTGCATGACTTCATAGCCCTTGAGGCGATAATAACGGCTCAGTACATCAGAAATCGTATAGTTACGCACGTGACCCATATGCAGCTTACCGCTTGGGTAAGGGAACATCGACAGCATATAGCGACTTGGCTTATCGCTTGGCTCATTGCTCACTTCAAAGCGCTTGTCAGTTGCCCATTTGGCTTGCTGCGCCGCTTCTATCGCTTGTGGGTTATAATGATTGTTTTCAGCTTGGTCAGATGTCACAGTATTGCTCATAGTTGGCTCGAGATTGATTAATACGAATAAATTGGGTGAAATTTCACAATGCCATAGCATAGCGTAATTTGGCGAAAATTGCGACGATATGATAGGGCGTTTACGCATGACGAAGAATACAAATTTGAAAATTTGAGCGGTTTTTAAGGTTTTGGTTATCATAAACCAAATACCCATAGGCTTAGGTATAATAAACAGAATAATGATCATTGATTTGGAGTTTTTATGACCATCACTATTTACGGTATCAAATCGTGCAGCACCATGAAAAAAGCTTTTACCAAACTAGACGAGCTAGGTGTCAGTTATGATTTTCATGATTATAAAAAACAAGGTATCGATAAAGAAACGGTACAGCGCTGGGTAGATAAATTAGGCATTGATAAAGTGCTCAATAAGCGCGGTACGACATGGCGAAAACTAGACGACAGTCAAAAGCAAGCGGCTGATGCTAGTCTAGATAACGCCATTGATTTGCTCGTAGAAAATACCAGTATGATTAAGCGTCCGATCGTTGAAGGTGAGCTGACTGATAAAAATAAGAATATATTACTATGCGGTTATGATGAAGCTGATTTTGATAAATTTTTTTCGTAAAAGAATACGGCTACCATCAATAAAGCCCGAGCTAAGAACCTCTTAGCTCGGGCTTTATAACACCTAAAATAAACCAAATCACACTTGCGAGCCATATAAGCAAGACGTAAAAGCGAATTTGTTCAGCATTCCAATCTAGAGCAAACCAATCAATGAGGAAAAATGACTTCCAGCCTTCTATCCATTTTGCGCCACCATAGCCAATAATCCACCAGCAATATAGGCTTTCTAAGATAAAAAGTAGACACCAGAGCCACAATGCCATGATTTACTCCTGCTACTCGGCCAATGATGAGCCTAAATCACGACTGATTAATGTACCAACTCCTTCATTGGTAAAAATCTCTAACAGCGTGGCATGAGGCACGCGACCATCGACGATCACCGCGCTTTTTACGCCGCTACGCACCGCATCAAGTGCACATTGGATTTTGGGAATCATGCCGCCTGAGATAGTGCCGTCTTCAATGAGGCTGTCGACTTTCTTTGGTGTGAGTCCAGTTACGACTTCGCCGTCACGACCCAGCACACCCTTGATATTGGTTAGAAGCATGAGCTTTTCAGCTTGTAAGAATTCGGCTACTTTACCTGCAACCAAGTCGGCATTGATATTGTACGTATTGCCTTCGCTATCGACCCCAAGTGGCGCGATGACGGGAATAAAGTCAGAGGCAATGAGCATGTTAATCACGTCTTTATTGACACTGACTACATCACCGACAAACCCTAAATCGACGGGCACAGCAATCCCATCTGCGCCAATTTTTTCCATCATCAGTTTTTTGGCTAGGATTAAATTGGCATCTTTACCCGTCAAACCGATAGCGCGGCCACCGTGCTTGTTGATTAAGCTAACAATAGATTTGTTGACGCTACCACCTAAGACCATCTCGACGATATCCATGGTGCTTTTATCGGTGACGCGCATACCATCGATACGGTCTGACTGACGCCCCAACTCTTTTAATAAGTTATCCACTTGTGGACCACCGCCATGCACGACCACGGGATGAATGCCAACAGTTTTTAACAAGACGATGTCGCGGGCAAATGAGCTTTCAAGCGCAGGATCCGTCATCGCATTGCCGCCGTATTTGACCACGATAAGCTTATCGACAAAGCGCTGGATATAAGGCAGCGCTGTGGTCAATACTTCAGCAGTGTTTTTGGCATCATCTAAATTAAGCGTCATTATAAACTCCTAAGTTATGGTATTAAAAAATCATATTTTTATGTGACAGCAACTACTTTGACGGTAACTGTTTTGATCAAAACTATTCGGCAGGAATAGCGACAATTTGTTCCGCCAGTTTTTTATCAAATGGGCGACATAAAGCGGCAAATTTTGCTTGAATGTCGCGTAAGTCTTCTATGCTATCACCAGCAAAGCGTGCGGTAAGATTGTGACTGGTATTTGATTGGCGGAGCACCCCAAAACCATGGGCGAAATCCAAACGCACGCCATCAATACAGCTCAACTTTGTCCCCACTGGCAATAAGCATTTGGCTTGCTTGGACGTCATATATTGCCGACTTATCGAACAACGGCAAAGCGATGGCTGGCTAGTAGCTATCCAATGATCACCAGAATCTTCTGCCACGGTCGCTTCCACGAGCTGGCGTAAATACTGACAAAATTTTGTCAGCTGTACGACGATAGTATCGTCTTTTTTAAGGGTTTTAGGCATCGGCAAATAATGATCCGCCGTACTGACCATAGCAGGCAATTGCTCTGTAATATCAGTCAGAGATTTTTTACCGTGAGCATCGTAAGCCGTTAGCCAATACAGCAATCGTAATGCGGCGTACATGGCATCATCATAAATAATAAAACGGCTATCGTTAAATATGAAATGCCCTGACAATTCACCCGCAAAGACAATTTGACCAGCAGACTGCTGCATCTGTCGGCGCATAAAGCTGCTGCCCGTTTTACTGAGCACAGGTGTTGCGCCAAGCTCAGACAAAAGATTCGGTAGATGATGGGAGCATTTAATATCAAAAAGGATTTGAAAAGGCAGTTGTAAATGGACTGGGCCTTTAGAACACAGCGTTCCAGGGTGTTCGGTCAGCGCCACTTGCGCTAATAAATATAGCAAGTGATCGGGCGTGACAACTTTACCGCTATTATCGACGATCATTAAGCGATCGCCATCGCCATCAAAAGCGATACCTATATCTGCTTGATGTTGACGCACACTTCGCTGTAATTGTTTGAGACGGTGTGGTTCAGTGGGATCAGGATTGCCAGAGGGAAAACTGCCATCTGCGGTGTCATTAATCATGATGACCTGCTGGCAAAAATGCTCAAATAAACGCTGGGCGATATTACTGGTCGCGCCATGCATACAATCTATGACCACCACCACATCAAGGGTGTCAGGTGGTTGTTGGTTATCTTTGGAGTGTTGTGTATTACAGGGATGGATTTGCTTAAAAACTTGAGCGATAGCCTCAATATAAGTCGTCGCGACTTGTGTATCAGATAAATTAAACGGCTGATTACAAATAGATTTAGCAGTTGTATTTTTCAGCGTATTTTGAGCATCAACCTGTGCTTGAGCGTGATTGAGGTGGCAAGCATAGGTAGACCGTGTTTTTTGCCAAAGCAACTGAATCTCTGCATGGCTCGGAGATTGATGGTTGACCAACCATTTAATACCTAAAATGTCTTTAGCAGAATGACTGGCGGTAACGATGATGCCATGACCAGAATATTGCTCTGCCCAAAAAACCATCATGGGGGTAGTAATTAACCCCAGCTGGATAACTTGTAAGCCATATTCAGTCAGTATATCAGCCAATCTCTGAGCGATAATATCACTACCGAGACGCACATCATAACCAAGCACAATGACGGTTCTTTTACGGTCGATACTTGGTTTTGGCAGGCAGGCTTTGGCAGGAGCTGCGGTTGGGTTGCAATCTGCGACACTATAAAGATGAGCAAATGCCTTGCCCAATGCTTGAATAAAGTCAGTAGTGAAATGCTGGCGTGAACCACGAATATCATAAGCACGAAATAAGCATTGCTGCGCAGCAAAAGACGGCATCGCTTACTCTCCTTATGGCGTGATTCACGTGATGGTGATTTTGTGATGACTAAAGTACAATTAAAATGGCAAATCAGTAATGATAACTAATTATTGGCGGCCTGAATGTCCAAAGCCGCCTGCACCGCGTGCACTGGTATCACTAAATTCTGATACCACTTCAAACTCAGGGCGGGCAACGGGTACGACGACATATTGTGCCATACGTTCCGCAGGATTCAACACAAAGTCTTCATTACTACGATTCCAAATACTGACCATCAGCTCACCTTGATAATCGGCATCAATCAAGCCAACCAAATTACCCAAGACGATACCGTGCTTATGACCAAGACCTGAGCGCGGTAAAATCATCCCTGCAAAGTTAGGGTCTTGGATATAAACCGCCAAACCAGTACCAATTAAATGCGTGGCACCGGCTTTAATCGTCAATGGCTCATCAATACAAGCGCGCAAGTCGATACCAGCGCTGCCATCAGTGGCGCGTGTCGGTAACGAGAAGGCTTTATCTTCAGTAATTTTAGGGTTTAATACTTTAACTTGTACAGCTTGCATAACGCACTCACTTAACGGTTGGATAGTTTCTAAATAATATTGTTTCTAAATAATATTGTTTCTAAATAAGATAATTTCTAAATAAGATAATTTCTAAATAATATTGCTTGTAAATAATATAGTTTTAACGTTGGCTATGTGATTATAGTATCAACACACTCGCCAAACCCAAGAATGACATAAAGCCGACGATATCTGTCACGGTGGTTAAAATAACCGAGGCGGATAGGGCAGGGTCAATATTCATGCGTTTTAGGAGCAGTGGAATACTAATGCCCGAAACGTTAGCAGCAGTCATATTGATGGCAATGGCAAAACCAATGACGGCACTGATTTTAATGTCATGAAACCATAATTGGGCAATAATCGCCATGATTATCGCCCATATGATACCGTTTATCGCGCCAACCCACAGCTCTTTATTTAATAACCACAAACGGTTGGAACCACCGATTTGACCCATCGCCATACCGCGAATGACGACAGTTAATGTCTGCGACCCAGCAATACCGCCCATACTCGCGACCACAGGCATGAGTATCGCCAGCGCCACCACTTTTGCCAGTACCGCCTCGAACTGACCAATCACAGCGGCAGCCAATAAGGCGGTACACAAGTTAATGCCTAGCCAAATACTGCGGCTTTTGGCACTGGTCAAAATAGGAGCAAACAGTTCTTCATCTTGGCTGACACCCGCGAGGTTTTTCATGGTGCTATCGACATCATCTTGGATAATTTTCATGATGTCCTCGCCATTTAACTGACCGACCAATTCACCGTGGCTATTAATAACGGGGGCAAAACGAATGTCCTCTGAGCGGAAAATCGCCGCGGCATCTTGGATGTCTAAGCGATCATTAATGGTGATGGCGTTATCAATCAATTCTGAGACTAAAGTAGTTTGATCGTGTTTAATCAAATCGACCAGACTGAGCAGCCCGAGTAATTGTTGGCTTTGATCGACGACCAGCAGCTCTTGGCTTTCATCATCGAGCAAATCGTCATTTTCTCGTAGCCAGTTCTGTACTTCTGCAAGAGTGATATCATCCCTAATCTGAATGAGGTCAGGATCCATGTAACGCCCGACTTCCCAGTCAGCATAGGTATCGAGCTTATTGACCTGCACTCGGATGTCTTCATCCAAGGTTGCCATCACCGAAGTACGCACACTTTCGGTGACGGTGTCTAAAATCTCAGAGATGTCTTGCGCATCAAGGTCTTGGGTAAATAAGGAAATGTCTTTCGATGAGACGTTTTCTAACAGCGGCTGGCGTGTATCAAACTCTAACTCGGCAAGTACTTCGCCTTTGATGTTTTCTGGTACTTGTGCCCAAATCAATAAGCGATTTTGGCTAGGGAACGATTCTAATAGGCTAGCAATCTCATATTTGGACTGCTTTTCTAAAAACTCAGTAATCGCCTCGTATGCCTTGTCAGCAACCAAACTTTGCAGGTATAGAAGCTTATATTCGCCGCTATACTCTGCTGGATTGTAATCTCCCTGTAGCGTAGATGGTCGTTCCTGATCAGGCATAGGGGTAGGCATATAGGTTCCAAAGTTTTTAGAAAGTATAAATAATAACAAACACTAAAATGTCGAATAAGTGCTAATTTCTCATGTCGCTAACTGGTGATGCTCTCAAGCGTTGAGCCTAACGCTAACGATTACCCAATAAAGCGCGAATATTAGCCAAGTATTCATCAGCAACGGCCTCAGGGTCTTTAGTCGCTTTTTTCTTTTTCGCCTTGGCTGGCCAGTCGATATGCTCTTCTGGTAACTCATCTAAAAAGCGCGATTCAGAAGTGACACGCATCTGACCGCCCGCACGGCGCTGAGTCGCTAGCGTCAATGTCAGCTCTCGACGCGCACGAGTAATGCCCACATACATCAAGCGCCGTTCTTCTTCGACCGTCTCGCTTAGGATGGAATTGCGGTGCGGTAGCATTTCTTCCTCAAGCCCCATGATATACACAAAATCAAATTCCAAACCTTTTGCTGCATGCAAGGTCATCAAGTTAACCTTGTTGGTATTTTCTTCTTCTTGCTGTTGCTCGAGCATATCCAGCAACACCAGCTTACGAATGATGGTATCAATAGTGCGGTCTTCGTCTTCTTCGGCCCGATTAATCAGTGATTGAATACTAGTGTAGAGCATATCAATATTATCGATACGGTTTTTTTCTTGTTGCGGGGTTTTAGCGTCGCTACGCACAAAGTCGATATAACCCGTTTCATCAATCATTTGACGGACGATAGGCACAGGGTCAGGATGCTGATCCAGCTCACGCGTATAATGTTCAATAAACTCACCGAACTCCTTTATCGTACCATAAGCCTTCGATGGCAAAACATGCGCGAGCCCTGCATGCGTACAAGAAGCGAGTAGCGAGATGCTATGCTCTTGTGAAAATAAGCCTAACTTCTCTAGCGTTGCTGGCCCCATTCCACGCTTAGGCGTATTAATAATACGTAAAAACGCACTGTCGTCTTCAGGGTTCAGAATCAAACGTAGGTAGCCCATGATGTCTTTGATTTCACTACGCGCAAAGAACGACTGACCGCCAGATAATTTATAAGGCACTTGCAGTTGACGCAACTGCGCCTCTAGCATGCGCGCCTGAAAGTTACTGCGATATAGAACCGCATACTGCTCCCACTCATTACCGAAACGCAGTTTATGAGTGACAATCTCTTTTGCCACACGCTCAGACTCATCATCATCATTACGACAGTTAATAATGCGAATTTTTTCACCTTGACCTTTATCTGACCAGAGTTTCTTTTCAAATAAATGCTCGTTATTGGTAATAACGGCATTGGCAGAGGTCAAAATACGCGTGGTCGAGCGATAGTTTTGCTCAAGCATGACGATTTTGAGTTTTGGGAAATCTTCTTTGAGTAGCGCCATGTTTTCAGGTTTTGCCCCGCGCCACGCATAGATAGATTGATCGTCATCGCCCACGACGGTAAAACGCCCTTGCGGTCCGACTAAGTATTTAATCATCTCATACTGGGCGGTGTTGGTATCTTGATATTCATCGACCAGCAAGTAACGAATACGGTTTTGCCATTTATCGCGCAGCTCTCTGTTTTCACGTAATATCTTGGTCGGCAGGACAATCAAATCATCAAAATCAACGGCGTTATAAGCACGCAAATTGCGCTCATATAAGGCATAGAGGGTCGCGAAGATCATGTCTTCTGGATCGTCTAAGGTTTCCATCGCCTTATCTGGTGCAATTAGGTCGTTTTTCCAGTCAGAAATCATTTTAATGGCTTTGCCGACCAATTCACGACTTTCAGCGCCGCTTAAATTATCACGCATCATCAGCTCCATCAGCAAACGCTTACTGTCGTCACTGTCCATGATGGAGAAGTTACCTTTGAGCGGGGTATGAATCAGCTCATAGCGCAAAAACTGTAGCCCAAATTGGTGAAAGGTAGACACCGTCAGCCCGCGAGTTTTTTCACTCGGCAGCAATTTACTGACACGGGCTTTCATCTCGCGCGCCGCTTTATTGGTAAAGGTCACCGCGGTGATACGCTCGGCTGGCATGTTGCATTCTTCGATTAGATACGCAATCTTGCGGGTAATCACCGATGTCTTACCGGAGCCGGCACCTGCTAGCACAAGCAATGGACCGGATACGTAAAGCATCGCTTCTTGTTGTTTGGGATTAAGTTGACTCATAAGGTGACCTGTAAGACAAAAGCAAAAAGAAAGCAAAAAAGGCGAGTGTTGATATCAAGCGTTGCTCAGTGAGATAAAAACAGCACGTATGAGGCAGATCGATAGCGCAAAATGGCAACATAGCATTATAGTTGGTTGCATCATTTCGATATCAAAACATGGCGTCGATAAGGTTAATCAACCTATCCGCTAATCACGCTCATGACCATTAATATTTTGTGACAATTAATCAAGAGAGCCATCGTTAAAACAGCCGCTGATACTACCATGCAATTAGGCGGGTTATTATAAAGCAAAAACCGTCACATTGGGGAGGAGTTCAAGGATCGGCACCCAGTAAAAAAGCGTTAATTTTTCGTGACTTATACTATATATACTAGCGTCCATTCAAAAATGTGGATTTGGGCTTAATATAAGGTAACGTCTATATCATAATTCATGGCAAAAAAAACATGTTTCTTTCACCTATAAAGTGACCGTTCAATACAGTTAAAAACTAGCTTTTAGGCACTGATATGCGTATAGTACGTAAATAATTTATGCCAGTTGTCTCGTCATTGTTGACCACGTGTAATGAGCTATTAAATCAATTAAATAAACTATCGAATATGATATTGATTTAATACGTTGATCTTACGTTGTTAGAAGATGCGTTAGGCGACCAGCCTTTCTCCGTTATACATCGGAGTATCTATAGTTGGTCATGTCTGACATCGTCGTCAATAAGCTTGATAATTGGTTATTACCAGCACAGTATCTATATGAGCCATTGAGTTATTAAGACCCAATGGCAGTTACTTTGTGTTTTCGTCTGCGTTATGCCAGTCGCTATTACCACTCTATAGTTTGTGAGTATGTGCGCTGAGCTTGACACTCGATTGGGTGAGGAGCACGTATTATCATGTCTGCTTTTAATTGGTCAGCCATTGCTTTTATCTTAGCCGCCATTGGGCTAGTGGTCTTTATGCTGGTTGTGCCGCGTTTGCTTGGCGGTCGCTCTCAGGGCTCACAAAAAGAAGAAGTATTTGAAGCGGGTGTTGTCGGAGCTGGCAACGCCCGTATTCGTTTGTCTGCCCAATTCTATTTGGTGGCAATCTTCTTCGTTATCTTTGATTTAGAAGCGCTATATTTATACGCTTATGCCGTTTCAGTACGTGAAGCAGGCTGGCTGGGCTTTGCCGCAGCCGCGATATTCATTACCATCTTGATCATAGGCTTGGTATACGAGCTCAGTCTGGGTGCGATGAATTGGGCACCATCGGACAAGCGCCGCAAGCAACCACGTCTATATGCAGCTCCGGCAGGTTTTAATTTGGCAGATATTACGCAGTTTGATGGCGTCGATGAGCTGATGGTCGATCCAACTGGCAAGATACCAGCCCAGTCTTCAGGGCAGATTAATGTCTCGAACAATATCGAGACCAACCGTCGTCACTTGCAAAATATCGATCATATTAATACTACTGGTAATGTGACTTCCATGGATTTTGCTACATCTGCGCAACAAGACAAAGTCAAACGCTAATCGCTTTTGACGGTCTTGTGGCACGTTACTGCAAAATGGTCGCTTATTAATAATAGAAGTTAAGGGGATAGCGGAAGCAAGATGATTGCTGCGCTTCGCCTAATATAAAGGTTGTATGTTATGAAATACACATTAACAAAAGCCAACCCTGATGCAGATGTCTATCCTGCACAGACCAGCCAAACGGTCAATGATCCAATCGAAGACGAAGTGAATAAAAACGTCTTTATGGGTCGTCTCGAAGACCTTGTCCATTCAACAGCAAACTGGGGGCGCAAGCACTCACTTTGGCCATTTAACTTTGGTACCTCTTGCTGTTACGTCGAATATGCCACTACCTTAACCGCCGTTCATGATTTGTCACGTTTTGGTGCCGAAGTTATTCGCGCATCACCCCGTCAGGCGGATGTGATGATCGTTGCTGGTACTTGTTTTGTCAAAATGGCACCGGTTATTCAGCGCCTCTATGAGCAAATGCTTGAGCCAAAATGGGTTATCTCGATGGGTGCCTGTGCTAACTCGGGTGGTATGTATGATATCTATTCGGTCGTGCAAGGCGTGGACAAAATTATCCCTGTTGATGTCTATGTGCCCGGTTGTCCGCCGCGTCCAGAAGCGTTGATCCAAGGCTTGATGTTGCTGCAAGAGTCGATTACTAAAGAGCGTCGCCCGCTAGGTATCCATGTCAATGATCAGGGTATCTATCAGCCACAAATGACGCCTGAGCGTGACCGTAAGCAAGCAGATCGTATCGCTGTGAAAAACTTGCGTAGTCCAGACAGTATTTAATCAGCGAGCCTGTAGCCAAACTGCATTTGATAAATAGCATATTAGGCATAAATTATTTGGTTATATCATGTTTTAGTTTGGCTCAATCATACACAATCCGTAAAAGTGCTCAGTACGCATATATTCATCGTAGTTCGCTTATGTTTAGCGTAGTTCAGTTATGATTAACATGGTTCAGTTATGATTAACATAGCTCGGTTAGGCTCAACATAGCTCAATGATGATTAATGAAGGAATACATCATTCATGGTCACGGTAGTTGAAAACATAGATCCTAATATTAAGCCTATTCCAGCGGTTATCACCGAGCTGGAGCAGAAGTATGCCGGTAAGTTTGTCGTGCAGCACACTGTGGATGAGATTCCAACGGTTTGGGTGGCACGTGCTGATTTGCTCGACGTTCTTTTATTCTTGCGTAAATTACCCCAGCCATACGTCATGCTATTTGACTTGTCAGCGATAGATGAGCGTCTGCGTCAGCATCGCCAAGGGTTGCCTGACAGTGACTTTACAGTGTTTTATCACCTAATGTCGCTTGAGCGTAATAGTGATGTGCGTATTAAAGTCGCGCTGAGTGAAGACGATGTCAATGTACCGAGCGCCACTAATATTTGGCCAAATGCCAACTGGTATGAGCGCGAAGTATGGGACATGTTCGGTATTGTCTTTACCGGTCATCCGCATTTGACCCGTATCTTATTACCAAAATATTGGGAAGGTCATCCACTGCGTAAAGAGTATCATGCGCGTGCGACTGAATTTACTCCGTACTTCTTGAACACCGCCAAGCAGCAATACGAGCAAGAAAACCTGCGTTTTGTCCCAGAAGAGTGGGGCATGAAGCGTTCAGGCCGTGATGAAGATTTTATGTTCTTGAACATCGGTCCTAACCATCCATCTGCTCACGGTGCATTCCGTTTAGTCTTACAGCTTGATGGCGAAGAAGTCGTCGATTGTATCCCTGATATCGGCTATCACCATCGCGGTGCAGAAAAAATGGCTGAGCGTCAAACTTGGCACTCATTTATTCCTTATACCGACCGTATCGATTATCTCGGCGGTGTGATGAATGAGCTACCGTACATCATGTCGGTCGAAAAGCTTGCAGGAATTAAGATTCCACCGCGCGCTGAAACCATTCGTGTGATGATGAGTGAGTTTTTCCGTATCACCAATAACTTACTGTTCGTCGGTACGTTTATTCAGGATGCGGGCGGCATGACCCCGGTATTCTATATGTTTACCGATCGCCAAAAAGCCTATGACGTCATCGAAGCCGTGACTGGCTATCGTATGCATCCCGCTTGGTTCCGTATCGGCGGTACTGCTGCTGATCTACCACGTGGCTGGCAGCGTCTGGTTCGTGAGTTCTTAGATTGGATGCCAAAACGCTTGGACGAATATGTCAAAGCGGCATTGCAAAATAGCGTGCTCAAAGGTCGTACCCAAGGTGTTGCTCAGTACAATGCTAAGCAAGCACTTGCTTGGGGCGTGACGGGCGCTGGTCTGCGCGCGACAGGCGTTGACTTTGATTTGCGTAAAGCACGTCCATACATGGGCTATGAAAATTACGATTTTGAAGTGCCAGTCGGTTATAACGGTGACGCTTATGATCGCTGTATGGTCAAAGTCGAAGAGATGCGTCAGTCGCTACGTATTATTCGCCAGTGCATGGATAACATGCCACAAGGCCCTTACAAAGCCGATCATCCACTAGCGGTACCACCGCCAAAAGACCGTACCTTAAACGATATTGAAACCTTGATTAATCACTTTATCTCAGTATCTTGGGGTCCGGTGATGCCAGCGGGCGAGTGTACGACGATTGTAGAAGCGACCAAAGGTTTGAACAGCTATTACATCACCTCAGATAAGGCGACGATGAGCTATCGTACCCGTATTCGTACGCCGACATTTGCGCATTTGCAGCAGATGCCATCGGTGATTAATGGCTCGCTCGTCTCTGATGCCATCATGTATTTGGCATCGATTGATATTGTAATGGCTGACTGTGATCGTTAGTACTGTGATCGCTAGCACTTTAGTCTAATGCTTTGATCAGAAAATTATCGTTATTAAAGAAATACGTTTATCAATATATCATTGCCAAATGGCACACCAAAATGCTGATATCTTGCCATATAGCGACACTTATAAGACTGTCGCTATTAGCTGATAAAGCGTGATGAGTGAGGACAGATAGAAGACTATGAAAATTGTTTCCGACAAAATGCCAAAAGTAGATGTGGCAAGCATTCTCACTAGCGAGGAAATTGCGGCTATTCATGAGTTTATGCACCATTACCCACAAGCACGTGCTGCTTCGCTCGATGCGCTAAAGATTGTGCAAAAGCGCAACGGCTGGGTCGATGACGCACAAGTGAATGCCATTGCCAATATTCTAGACATTCCGATGTCAGATATGGACGGGGTTGCTACTTTCTTTAACCGTATTTATCGTCAGCCTGTCGGTCGCCACGTCATCCTTATCTGTGATTCAGTGGCTTGTTTTTTGACAGGCTATGAGGCGTTATCGTCTGAAATCAGATCGCAGCTGGGTATTGAGTATGGTCAGACAACGGCTGATGGTCGTTTTACGCTATTGCCAATTTGCTGCTTAGGTAACTGTGACAAAGGCCCTGCTGTGTTGATTGACGAAGACACGTATGGTCCTGTTCAGCCTGAAGAAGTCACGCAATTATTGGAGCTATACGCATGAGATTAACGCTTTCAGAGCAGATTGCTCAACGTAGTCAAGGCAAAGCACCTAGCCAGCTTAATGAGCAGCGCATTCCAATTTATGGCGATAAAGCCACAGCGACTAGCGAAACCAAACCATTAACATGGCGTCTAGCACATCATGATGCCGTACTAGATTTGACCACCTATGAGTCTTTAAAAGGCTTTGATGGCTTAAAGCAAGCTTTGGGTCAATCGCCTAAAGCAGTCGGTGACATGATTAAAGCTGCCAACGTCAGAGGTCGCGGCGGTGCAGGTTTCAATGCTGGTCTCAAGTGGACATTTATGTCACCGCCAGATGGTCTACCACGTTATCTCATCTGTAATGCAGATGAAATGGAGCCGGGCACCTTTAAAGACCGTCTATTAATGGAGCGCCTACCGTTTCAGCTGATTGAAGGTATGTTGATTACCGCTCATGCGATTGGTGCAACTGACGGGTATATCTTTATCCGTGGTGAATATATCTTAGCCGCCCAGCGTCTGGTCACTGCCATCGAAGAATGCTTGGCTAACAATCTCATGGGCAAGAATATTTTAGGCTCAGATTTTAGTTTTAATCTGCATGTGCATACTGGCGCTGGACGTTATATTTGCGGTGAAGAAACCGCATTGATTAATTGCTTAGAAGGTCGCCGTGCTAATCCACGTACCAAACCACCGTTTCCACAAATTTCTGGTGCATGGGGTCGTCCAACCGTTGTCAACAACGTTGAAACCTTGTGTAACATGCCAGCCATCCTAAACCATGGTGTTGAATGGTATCAGTCATTATCTAACATCAAAGGCAAGAGCCAGACACCGGGTACCAAACTGTTTGGCTGCTCAGGTTTAGTCAATGACCCAGGTCTGTGGGAGTTACCGTTTGGTTATACGGCACGCGAAATCATTGAAGATTTAGCGGGTGGTATGCAAGCAGGCAAAACACTGAAAGCTTGGCTACCGGGCGGTGCTTCTACTGACTTTTTAACCACTGAACATTTAGATGTGGTGGTGGATTTTGACAGCATTCAAAAAGCAGGTAGCCGTATGGGTACTGGGCTAATTATGGTGGTGGATGAAGCACAAGATATGGTGCCACTCGTTCGTAATCTCGAGATTTTCTTCCAACGCGAATCCTGCGGTTGGTGTACGCCATGCCGTGACGGTCTGCCTTGGGGTGTCAAATTGCTTACCGCTATCAACGATGGCGAAGGGCAAGTGGGCGATGTAGAAAAACTAGAGGGCCTTACGCGTGACTTATGGATTGGTAAAACTTTCTGTGCACATGCGCCGGGTGCGATGGAACCACTGATGAGTGCGATTAAATATTTCCGTCCAGAGTTTGATCAAAAAATCGCGCAGGCGGTTGGTGTCGATGTCATTGATGCGGCAGCCAATCAACAGCCAGAAGTGAAATAAGGAGAGCGGCATGGCAGTCATACATATCGATGGAACCACTGTCGAAGTAGATAGCGCAGATAACTTGCTACAAGCCTGCTTATCACTCGGCATTGATGTGCCGTATTTTTGTTATCATCCAGCCCTTGGCTCAGTAGGGTCGTGCCGCCAGTGCGCGGTCAAGCAATTCCAAAACAAAGAAGATATGGAAGCAGGTCGCGGCCGTCTTGTGATGTCATGTATGGTCGCTCCTGGCGATGACATGTATATCTCTGTCACTGACGATGAAGCCAAAGCGTTTCGCAAGTCGATGGTTGAGCTACTGATGACCAACCATCCACATGATTGTCCAACCTGTGAAGAGGGCGGACATTGCCATTTGCAAGACATGACGTATATGTCAGGTCATAGCCGTCGTCGTTATCGCTTTACCAAACGCACGCATCATAACCAAGAGCTTGGCCCATTCATCGCGCATGAGATGAACCGCTGTATCGCTTGCTATCGCTGTGTCCGTTTTTATAAAGACTATGCAGGCGGCGAAGATTTGGGTGTTTATGGCTCAAACAATCGCGTTTACTTTGGCCGTGATAAAGATGGTCAGTTCGAAAGCGAATTCTCAGGCAACTTAACGGAAGTATGCCCAACGGGTGTGTTTACGGATAAAACGCACTCTGAGCGCTACAACCGTAAATGGGACATGCAGTATGCGCCAAGCATCTGTCATGGTTGCTCAGCAGGTTGTAACATCTCACCGGGTGAGCGTTATGGTGAATTACGCCGTATTGAAAACCGCTATAACGGTGAAGTAAACCGCTATTTCTTATGTGATCGTGGCCGCTTTGGTTATGGCTATGTCAATCGTGACGATCGCCCAACGCAAGCGCTTGAGCGTATCAACGATAAGCATGTCAAAATCAATATTGACTACGCACTCGATGAAACTATTAAGCGTATCAAAGACAAAAAAGTCATCGGTATTGGCTCACCGCGTGCCAGTTTAGAAACCAACTTTGCACTAAAAAACCTCGTTGGCTTTGATAACTTCTCAACAGGTTTGAATCATCAGCAGCAAGCATTGGTTAATAAATGCATCGAAGTATTGAGTACTGATGGCATTTATAACCCAAGCATGACTGATATCGAAAGTTATGATGCGGTATTGGTATTGGGTGAAGATATCACTCAAACCTCATCACGTGTTGCGCTGTCAGTACGCCAGGCGGCAAAAAACGAAGGCCTGAAAATGGCAGCGGCGTTGCAAACGCAACCTTGGCTTGCTGAGCCGGTCAAGCGTATTGCACAAGATGCGCTAAGCCCAGTTTATGTCATCGATGTAACGCAAACTAAGCTAGAAGACATCAGTAAAGTGAGTGTGGTTGCAACGCCTGAAGACATCACTAAACTTGGCTTTAAAGTCGCTGATGAGATTACCAATTTCGCTGATGATTTAGCAGAAATCGCAGATCCACAAGCAGCTGAGCAATATGTCGATACTGCTACTAGTACTAATGCCAGTACTGAGACTGACGGTATGCAAGCATTAGCGAAGCAAATTGCTTATGACTTGATTCAAGCGGACAAGCCATTGGTTATCTCGGGTAGTAGCTTATCTTCTACCGCATTGATCGAAGCAGCGGCGCAGATTACTCAAGCATTGACCCAAAAACGCTCAGCCATTAAATCGACTGAACAGCAGCAAGTGGACACGTATAATGCTCAAGTCCGTGATGAGCAAGCGCAAATAGAAGATAAAGAGCTATCCGCTAAACCAAACAAACCTGAAACTGGTGTTGATACAGAAACGCAAGACAATGTAGAACGCGCTCCTGCTAAAAAACTTGAACTGAAAGAAGTAAATAATAAATATCAGGCACAAGCAGGTATTTACCTAACGGTTACCGATGCCAATAGCATGGGTGTTTGCATGCTTGGCGGTCAATCAGTCGAAGAGCTACTGGCGACTGATTTCGATGTGGTGATTGTCGCTGAAAATCAGCTGACTGATGCCATTGATGCCAGTAAGTTGACTCAACTATTAGCCGACAAAACCGTCATTGCGCTAGATCATCAGTTGCTTGATTGGCATAAAGACGTCGATATTGTGTTACCTGCGGCAAGCTTTGCAGAAGCAGACGGTACGTTGATATCGGCTGAAGGTCGTGCACAGCGTTTCTTCCAAGTTTACGACAACGAATACTACCATCCAATGAGCAGTATTAAAGAGGGCTGGCGCTGGTTACATGCAGTGCATAGCAGCATCGAGGGTCGTGATGTTGATTGGACGCAGCTAGATGACGTTATCAATGCATTGATCGCCACGCATCCTAAGCTTGCTGGTATTAAAAATGCTGCTCCTGATGCCGATTACCGTATGACAGGTCTCAAAATTGCACGTCAGCCGCGCCGTTATTCAGGTCGTACTGCTATGCGCGCACCGATATCTGTGCATGAGCCGATGCAGCCAAAAGATTTAGACACCGGTTTGACTTTCTCAATGGAAGGTTATAGTGGTAAAGAAACCCCAAGCTCGATGATTCCTTTTGCCAATGCGGCAGGTTGGAACTCACCACAAGCGTGGAACAAGTATCAAGACAAGGTCGGCGGTCATCTAAAAAATGGCGACCCAGGTGTGCGCATGTTTGAGCAGCTAGCACGTCTAGAAATACGTCAATATGTTGCGCCAGAAGCCATGTCTGCGACGACGACGGATATGCAGCAAGGCCAAGCCAAGCTGGTGCCTATCCATAATATTTATGCCAGCTCTATGATGGCGTCACGTAGCCCAGTGGTTGCGGAGCAACTGCCTGTTGCTGCATGGCGTATCGGGATGGATGATGCTAAGGACTGGAACATCGCTAATGGCGATTACTTAGCGATTGAAATCGATAAGCAACAAATTACCTTGCCAGTACAGATTGTCGGTTATTTGGCAGAAGGCTGTATTGGTTATCCAGTTGGGCAGGTGAGTATTATTCACCCATCGATGCCAGCGTCGGTTCGCAAAGTGGATGCACCAGTGACGATGATGGGTAGCATGGCTAACGATATGATGAACAATAACGATGCTGCGCAAATAAACACAGCACCGACCACCACACAGGAGGTGTAATATGCAAGTTACCCGTATTATCCCTGATGTGCCAAGCTTCTTGGCTGGTAGCATGAGCTTTGATGCTTGGTCCATTTTATTTATGGTCGGGCAGTCACTGGTCATCTTCTTGGTCGTGGTTATGGTTGCCGCTATGATGATTGTCTATGAGCGCCGCATGCTAGCACTCTGGCAAGACCGTTACGGTCCAAACCGCGTCGGACCCTTTGGTTCGTTGCAGCTGGTTGCTGATATGCTCAAAATCTTCTTTAAAGAAGATTGGACGCCAAACTTTACCGATAAGTTTATGTTTACGTTGGCACCTGCGGTCGCGATGTTTACCGCATTGGCCTCATTTGCCATTATTCCTATCTCGCCGACGCTTGGCGTGGCTGATTGGGATATCGGTATTCTGTTCTTCTTTGCGATGGCAGGTATTGCTGTCTATGCCGTCATGTTCGGTGGCTGGGCTTCTGCCAATAAATTCTCGCTACTGGGTGGTTTGCGCTCTGCTGCACAGACCATCAGTTATGAAGTCTTCTTGGGCTTATCACTGATGGGCGTAGTCGCATTGACCGGCTCATTTAACTTACGCGCCATTGTTGAGGCGCAAATTGATGGTTGGTATATCATTCCGCAGCTCTTTGGCTTTTTGACCTTTGTGGTTGCTGGTGTTGCCGTTACGCATAGGCATCCATTTGATCAGCCAGAAGCAGAGCAAGAGCTGGCTGAAGGCTATCATGTCGAATATTCTGGCATGAAGTTCGGTATGTTCTTTATTGGCGAATATGTCAACGTTGTACTGATTTCTGCCTTGATGACGTGCTTATTCTTTGGTGGTTGGCTTGCACCTTTTAATTTAGATATTCCATTTATTCCACCAGCTTTTTGGTTCATGATTAAAACGCTGTTCTTTATGACCATGTTTATTTTGGCTCGAGGCTCACTCATGCGTCCGCGTTATGATCAAGTGATGAACTTTGGCTGGAAAGTTTGTCTGCCAGTAACGCTGATTAATCTGTTGGTTACTGCTGCGGTCATTTTGATCTTTTCCCCAACGTTGTAATCATTACTAGTAGTCATCACTAGCCATCATTGATGAACTAGGGTAAAGCTGATAAGGATAATAATCCCATGTTTACTACCATAAAAAAGACCGTCATTGGACTATTTACCATTGTCCGCAGCATGTGGATGGTCAATAGTCATGCGCTCAGACCGCGTGACACCATCCTTTATCCTGAGGTGCCGGTACCTGTGCCGCCGCGTTTTCGTGGACGTATTGTTCTAACGCGTGACCCTGATGGAGACGAGCGCTGTGTGGCTTGTAACTTGTGTGCGGTGGCATGCCCGGTAGGGTGTATCTCCTTACAGAAAGCGGAACGTGAAGACGGTCGTTGGTATCCAGAGTTTTTTCGAATTAACTTTTCGCGCTGTATTTTTTGTGGCTTGTGTGAAGAGGCGTGTCCAACGACAGCCATTCAAATGACGCCTGACTTTGAGTTGGGTGAATATAAGCGCCAAGACTTGGTCTATGAAAAAGAGCATTTGCTCATTTCAGGGCCAGGTAAATATCCTGATTATAACTATTATCGTGTGACGGGTATGGCGGTAGCGGACAAACCAAAAGGCGCAGCACAAAACGAAGCTGCACCGATTGATCTAAGGAGCTTGCTACCATGATGAATATTTTGAATCATCCTGAACTGGCTGGGTTTTATTCGCTTGCAGCAGTGGCCATATTTGCCAGTCTGCGCGTCGTGACTCAAGCCAATCCAGTGCATGCTATCTTATCGATGATTGTGTCATTACTGGCAATCGCAGGGATATTTTTCGTCCTAGGCGCGCCATTTGCTGGTGCGTTAGAGATTGTCGTCTATGCCGGCGCCATTATGGTGCTGTTTGTTTTTGTTATTATGATGCTGAACTTAGGTATGAGCAATGATGAGCGTGAAGAGCGCTGGCTTGATGCGGGCACTTGGGCGCTACCGACAGGGTTAACGATTATTATCGCGGTTGTGCTGTATGCGATGATTGGTATGGGTCATGACGAAGCGGCAATGATTGGTGGCTCGACAATATCTGCCAAAGCAGTCGGTACGGTGCTATTTACTAAATATGTGATGTTGATAGAAGTGGCTGCATTGCTACTATTGGCAGCCTTAGTCGCCGCTTATCATTTGGGTAAAGAGTCTATCGCTGATGAGGTTACTGTTAATGCAAACTACAGTAATGATAGTCAAGGATCTAATGCTAATGTCGCAAGTATCAAACACTACGATGATCACGGCATGCCTATAGATGCTGACGCGGCGAAAATGGCAGAACCTTACGAATATAAAGATGTTGACCCGCATGACTATGTAAGTATGAATGCAGGTACGCAGCTGGGTGTGAATAAAGTCACGCGCAAGGAGTCAGACTAATGGTACTAGCAGCGAGCGTGGCACAAGATGTGTCAAACGTGCCGTTTGCCCACGAGGTAGCAGGCTTAGTACAGCCTGTTGCTGAGGCGCAGAATGTACTGGGCATGATACCCATGAGCCATGGACTGATTTTGGCAGGTATCTTATTTGCCATTGGTCTGTGCGGCGTCATGGTACGACGTAACTTCCTATTTATGCTAATGAGCCTTGAGATCATGATGAATGCAACAGCATTGGCATTTGTGGTGGCAGGTAGTCGTTGGGTTGATCCAGATGGACAGATTATGTTTATCTTTATTTTGACCTTGGCAGCAGCAGAGGCCGCCATTGGTTTGGCAATATTATTGCGGTTTTATCATCAGCGTGGGCATCTCGATGTCGACAGCGCCAATGAGATGAAAGGATGATGTCATGAGTTTATTACCATTAACCTTTATATTCCCGCTCGTTGGCTTTTTGATTTTGGCCTTTATGCGCGACAAGCTAACAGAGCAGGTGGCAGCGATTGTCGGTGTCGGTAGTATGCTGTTATCAGCACTATGCACGCTAATCGTTAGTTATACTTTTTTAACCAATAATCCAGCAGGAACGGTCATAGAGATTCCGCTTTGGACATGGTTCCAAGTCGGAGATTTTGCCCCAAGTTTCGGTCTGAGCTTTGATGGTTTGGCACTGACGATGACGGGTGTCATCACTGGGATTGGCTTTTTAATCCATCTTTTTGCTGCTTGGTATATGAAAGGCGACACTGGATTTGCCCGTTTCTTTAGCTATATGAATTTGTTCGTCGCCAGCATGTTATTGCTAGTCTTGGCAGATAACTTGTTCTTGCTTTATCTTGGCTGGGAAGGCGTTGGTATCTGTTCGTACTTACTGATCGGTTTTTATTACCATGACCGCGCCAATGGTCTTGCAGCGATGAAAGCGTTTACGGTGACGCGCGTGGGTGATGTATTCTTAGCCTTCGGTCTGTTTTTATTATTCCGCGAATTCGGTACGCTTAATATTCAAGAGATTATTACCCGTGCACCAGAAGTGTTCGATATCAACAATCCAACGATGATGTTGACCACCATGATGTTGGTTGGCGGCGCGATGGGTAAATCAGCGCAGCTGCCATTACATACATGGCTTGCTGATGCGATGGCAGGTCCGACGCCAGTATCAGCGCTTATTCACGCGGCAACGATGGTCACGGCAGGTGTTTATTTAATCGCTCGCTTACATCCATTGTTTGAGCTGACCCCTGGTATTTTATTATATTGGGTCGGCGGCGTCGGGGCGTTGACGTTGGTCGTTGCTGGATTCTGTGCACTGGCACAAACCGACATCAAACGTATTCTTGCTTACTCAACGATGAGCCAAATTGGCTATATGTTCTTAGCACTCGGCGTTGGCGCGTGGCAAGGCGCTATCTTCCATTTGATGACCCATGCTTTCTTTAAAGCCCTGTTATTCTTATCATCAGGTGCCGTCATCCTTGCGGTACACCATGAGCAAAACATCTTTAAGATGGGCGGTCTACGTAAAAAGATACCGTTGGTATTTTGGTGCTATATCGTCGGTGGCGGTGCATTGGCAGCGATACCCTGGGTCACCGTTGGCTTTTACTCTAAAGAAGCAATTCTTTGGGAAACTTATGCCACCGGTCATATGGTCTTATTCTATATGGGTGTGTTTGGTGCGTTCTTAACCGCACTTTATACCTTCCGTATGATTTGGATTATCTTCTTTGGTGAAGAAAAGACGCACGCGCATAAGTTATCTGGTGTGTCGTATTGGCTGCCACTTAGTGTGTTGCTCGTATTATCAACGGCAGTGGGTGCATTTATCACTCCGCCATTACAAGGCGTATTGCCAGAGAGTGTTGGGCATTTATTGGAAGTCGCTGGTCAAGCGCATGGTAAGCATACGGCTGAGTTTATCGCCATGGGTGCGATGCTGGCTGGTCTAATAATAGCGGCGCTATTATATGTGGTGGATAAAGGTCGCATGCTCACCCGCTTTAAGCGTTCGCGTATCGGCGGGGCGCTATATCACTGGTGCTATCACGGCTTAGGTTTCGATGCGCTATACGATGTAATTTTTGTAAAACCCTTTTTGTTCATCGGCCGCTTATTTAAAGCCGACCCTATCGATAAAGCGTGGCTCGTCTTGCCTAAGCTGGCATCTGCTGGTAATAAGGTATTGTCTGCGACGCAAACTGGGTCACTTCGAGGTTACGCTGCAAGCTTTGGCTTGGGCATGGCTGTATTACTAGTGCTGGTAATGATGACGGTGGTATAAGATGATTGAGTTACAACAAACGTGGATGCTACCAGCATTAATTGCAATTCCCTTTATTGCCGGGTTGTTATGTTGGTTGGTCGAGCGCTTTAATAAACGTCTGCCGCGATGGATTGCTCTAATCGGTATGACGTTGACCTTTGTATTGTCGCTAGTGATGTGGCAATACGGCGACTTTAGTGGCATGAGTAAGCAAGTGATTGCGCCAGATGCTGCTGTGCCTTGGGTCGCTGAATTTAGTGTGCCATGGATACCGAGCTTTGGTATTAGCTTCCATTTAGCGATGGATGGCTTGTCACTGATGATGGTGGCGTTGACAGGATTGCTCGGTATTGCCGCAGTGGCTTGTTCGTGGAATGAGATTCAGCGTCGAGTTGGCTTTTTCCATCTTAACCTTTTGTGGAGCTTGGGCGGCGTCATTGGTGTTTTCTTAGCCATTGATCTGTTCTTGTTCTTCTTCTTTTGGGAGATGATGCTGGTTCCTATCTACTTCTTGATCGCGATTTGGGGTCATGATGTGGTTGGCAAAACCAAGGAATATGCAGCGACTAAGTTCTTTATTTACACCCAAGCGTCTGGGCTTATTATGCTGGTCGGCATTTTGATATTGGTCATTATCAGCTACGCCCAAAAAGGGGTGGTGAGCTTTAATTATAATGATTTGCTCGGTACGTCACTTGGCGGCTGGGAATATCCGATCATGCTGTGCTTCTTTATTGGCTTTGCGGTTAAGCTGCCTATTATTCCGTTCCATGGCTGGTTGCCAGATGCGCATGCACAAGCACCAACGGCAGGTTCGGTGGATTTGGCAGGGGTTTTGATTAAAACCGCCGCTTATGGTTTGATTCGTTTCGTGTTGCCGTTATTCCCAGCAGCATCACAAGATTTTGCGCCGATTGCGATGACCTTAGGTACGATTGGTATCTTCTATGGTGCATGGCTCGCCTTTATGCAGACCGATATGAAGCGTTTGCTGGCTTATACCAGTATCTCGCATATGGGCTTTGTGGTATTAGCAATTTATGCCGGTACTTTATTAAGTTTACAAGGTCTGATGATTCAGATGCTGGCACATGGTTTAAGCTCAGCAGCGCTATTCATCATGGCAGGGCAGTTATATGAGCGTCTACATACGCGCGATCTAACCTTGATGGGTGGTATGTGGGGTCAGTTCCGTTACTACGCACCGATACTGATGTTCTTCTGTGCCGCGTTGCTCGGTATTCCGGGGACAGGTAACTTCATCGGCGAGTTCATGATTTTATTTGGTGCCTTTGCTCAGTATCCCGTATTTGTGGTCTTTGCAACATTCAGTCTGGTACTAGCAGGGCTATACTCGCTTATTTTGATTCACCGTGCATTATTTGGCAAAAACAATATCGAAGCAGTCGCTATGCAAGAAACCAAAGCACATGGTTTGCCTACGCGTCCATTAAAAGATTTGGGCAAGCGTGAGTTGTCATTGTTATTGATGCTCGCTGCAGGTTTGGTATGGCTTGGTCTATATCCACAGCCGTTCCTTGATACTTCAAGTCATGCGATGCAGTGGATCAATAATGCTTATATATACAGTCAAGTCACACAAGTAGATGCGTCGCAACTGCTTGATGCAATGGAGGCACGTTAAGTCATGAATGATATTACGATGAATGATTTGATGGGATTGTTGCCTTATGCGCCAATCATTGCCGTTGTTATTACGGTATTGGTGGTCATGATTGCCATCGCAATTAAACGCTCACATATGGTGACTGGTACGATAACGGTCGTCGGCTTAAATATTGGTCTATTTACCCTCATTGGGCAAATGACAGGTATGGTGAATAGCGGTACTCTCGTGCCAAATGCTGAGCAGTTATTCGTTATTGATAACTTTGCTCAGTTTAATATGGTGATTATTTTTATCTGTGCATTGGCTTGCTGTACGTTATCTTATGCGTATCTCGCCAACCTCAAAGATAATAAAGAAGAGCTATATTTGCTCATGTTGCTATCGACGATTGGTGCTTTGCTGATGGTCAGTGCTCAGCATTTAGCGTCATTCTTTATGAGCTTAGAGATGCTGTCTATACCGCTATACGGCATGCTGTCATATACCTATATGCGCAACCGCTCGCTTGAGTCAGGGCTGAAATACTTGGTGCTGTCAGCGACGGCATCGGCGACATTACTCATGGGTATGGCATTTATCTATGCCGAAGTAGGCTCGCTCGCCTTTAAGCCAATCAGTATGGTATTGGGTGATGTTTTTGAGTCGCCACTTCTGATACTTGGTGCGGCGATGATGATGTTTGGTATCGCCTTTAAACTCTCTGCTGCGCCGTTTCATATGTGGACACCAGATGTATACGAAGGTGCTCCAGCACCAATCGCTACCTTTTTAGCATCGGTATCAAAAGTAGCTATGATGGGCTTGGCGGTTCGTTTCTTAATCGATACGTCTTTATTGGCCTTGCCATCGGTGCAAATGCTGTTAATGGTCATGGCAACTTTATCTATTTTGATCGGTAACTTATTAGCAGTACGTCAAACCAGCCTCAAACGCCTATTGGGTTATTCATCCATTGCCCATATGGGTTATGTGTTGATTGTCATCGTCAGTATCGGCGCGGCAGCGGATAGTATTTCTAGTATGTATATGGCTGTTTATGCATTAACCTCTATCGGTGCCTTTGGTGTTGTGACCTTGATGTCGAGCCCTTATCGTTTATCTGGTGAGGCTGATGAGCTGACTCATTATCAAGGGCTGTTTTGGCGTCGTCCCGTATTGACTGCGGTTATGACTATTATGATGTTGTCATTGGCAGGCATTCCGTTGACCGCAGGTTTTATTACCAAGCTATTTGCGATATTGGCAGCGGTACAAGGAACCAATTGGTTCTTAGCAGCGATGATTATCTTGGGTAGTGCGATCGGCTTATTCTATTATCTGCGCGTAATGCTCACCCTCTTTAAACGTCCTAAACAGTTCATTGAGTTTGACGTTTCTAGCCAATGGGCGATGCGTACTGGCGGGATTATGGTTATTGCGGTAACTGCGATGATTATCTTCTTTGGTATTTTGCCAAACAGCATGATTGAATGGGCAAGTCTGGCACGTATTTGGTAAATAAAAAGGGTAAGTAGGGGTATGCTGATACCGCTGCTTATCTGTTATTACGGTCAGAAACCCAAGATGCGCCAGCTTTATGATAAGCTTGGCGCATCTTTTATTGTGTGTCGTTCAAAGTTTTGATAAAAATAATGATTACTAAAAAGTGAGTCGATAATTCTTATGAGTGATAATATTCAGACAGTAACCGTGCTTAGTAAGACCACGTGGACACCAAACCTATTTAGCTTCACTGTCAGCCGTCCTGATAGCTTTAAGTTTACTGCGGGGCAGTTTGTACGCTTGGGCGTTAATCCCAGTCAGTTAAACTACTATAAGCAGCAAGAAAACACACTTGATGAAAAGACTGATGCCGCGCTTGATGAAGACATTTTTCGGGCTTATTCCATCGTCTCTTCGCCGTTTGATGAAGTATTAGAATTTTTCTCTATTGTGATTCCTGATGGTGCATTTACGTCGCAGTTGCAGCATTTAGAAGTGGGCGATGAGCTACTACTTAATACCATGCCGTTTGGTTTTTTGACGTTAGCACGTTATCAAAAGCCTTTACCAAAAGATTTATGGCTGCTCGCGACTGGAACGGGCTTGGCACCATTTTTATCAATGCTGCAAGATTTGCAGACGTGGGAAGATTACGAGCACATCATCTTGGCTTATAGTGCGCGCTCGATAGAAGAGCTTGCTTATGTTGAAAAGATCGAAAGCTTGCAAGAAGACTTTGGTTCTTTGGTTGACAATCCTGCAAAACTAATCTTTATTCCCATCGTTACCCGTGAACCTGTCGAAGGCGCACTGACAGAGCGTCTGCCCAAGCTGCTGCTGGATGGCACGCTGCAAGAGCGAGCGGGCATCGCCTTGGATGTTGATAGCACGCACGTCATGTTATGTGGTAATCCAGACATGGTGGAAGATACCAAAGAAGCGCTCAAGACTTTAGGTTTGGTGATGAATCGTCGCGGCGAGGGAAATATTGCGGTAGAAAATTACTGGTAGTTGCATGATTGATGACGGCACGCTTTAGAAGCCATTGAAAATTTGCTTGATAAAAAAGCGCTGACGCTAAAAGACAAAAATAGTCTCTAAGTGTCAGCGCTTTTTTATGAATTGAAAATCATGATTTTTATACTAGGGGATTTATACCTGACTCGGTTCGGTAGCATCATCTATTGGGTTAATAGGGCCTTGCATCAGCTCAGGCTCATCATCATCGCCGATAATATCTTCGTTACTGCTGGCAGCCAATAAATCACGATAATTGATTTGAGTTTTCAAGATCATTTGCTCTTCTTCAAGCTCGCCATAGTTGACTTGAACTTTATGCAAAGTGCTCATGATTTTTTTGTTCTTTTTTAACCAGCGATTGATATCAAGGTAGATAACCTCGTCTTTTGCACGGGCGATATTGATATAAGAGAGAATAAAGCCTAAAGGATCTTTTTTCAGGATAGTGTGATAAAACCAAATAAACAGTTTGATACCTTGGCGCTTAATAAACGACTCACAACGTAGATTTAGCACATCAGTATAAGTCTGTTGACCAAAGACAAATCGCTGGACGTTACGATCGAGCTGTACATGAATCAAACTAAAATTACTCGCCACCTCTGCATAAATGCCACCAGCATCGACCGTACAGTATAAGCGGAACCAGTCATCATGCATCTCAACACGTAACTCTAAGATGGCTTTTACATTATCAGTGACGAACTTCTGCAGCGCATCATTGACATAAATCTGTGCCACTGGCAGCGACAACTCATCTTCGAATTTATCAGTCGTTCTATGATATATCTGTTTGATTGATTGGGTAAGGCGCTCCCAACCATCGCTAAATGATTCGTCGAAACGATAGCCCATATTTTCAAAAAATTCATCAAAATTGTCTGAATTATTCCTGTTATCAAAATCACTCAAACTTATTATCCTTATAATTATAGGGGAGGTAGCTGACTCAATGGCATAAAGAGCGACTGATTAAAAAATGACAGACAGACTGTTCTTTAATGAAAGCTGGCGAGTGGTCATTACAAGCATTTTTTCTAAATCAGCCCTGTCTATTTATGCCTGTTTAACCCGCCCTAATGACACAAAAATTATAAAACAGTATATAACAAATATGATGGCTTCAAAATGGACACATGGGTTTTGTCGCAAATCATTTAATTGGCAATGCTTATATGTTCAAAATACGGTCTAGCGATGACATACTCGCATTGGTGTTATATCATTTTTGCTGGTTCAGCTCGTCAATAAATTGACCAAAGGAGACAAATAATGTGTAAGTGGATTAAAATGAGTCGGCAACGGTTGTGCTAGCGACAGAATTCTATGTCATGTTATGATAGCGCCAGTATAAATCCTGCCCATTATCATAACGCTTATTACTTGCTGTCTTGTATTTATAAGCTCATATTCATAAGCTGAGACCCATTGTGGCCTATATCAAAGATTCACAAAGCTATCATTTTTCCGCGCAAGCACCTAAGCGGGATGTTAGTTTACCGGTGGCCATCGTTATCGCTGTGGCCGTACACGCCATTATTATTTTTGGTATTGGCTTTTCGATGGGCAAAGATCCTGCGGCAATGATGCAAGATGTGGCAAAAGCGCTAACCGACAATATGCAGCCAAATGAAGACGCTCACTTTATTGCTAATGCCTCCCAAGAAGGTGGCGGCACAGTGGAGGAGCAATTAAGACAAGAGAACGACCAAATCAGCCCATTGTCTGCTGAGCAAATAAGTGAGACGCAAGATGTGATTAGCCTGCAGCGTCAAGTCCGCCAGCAGCATTATCAAGAAAGCTATCTGCGTACCACCTTAAGCTGGCGTCAAGCGAGCGTGGAGTCTGATAATGATAGCAAGCAAGCACAAGATGATATGATGGCGCAAGAAGAGCGTCTGCGTAAACAAATTGCTACTTTAGAGACACAGCTGTCTCAACGTCAGCAAGTCTATGCAACCAAATCAAAAGTAGTGACGGTCGATAGCAACTCGACGACGCGTGGTGCCGCGGCTGATTATATTAATACCTTCCGTGAGCATGTCGAACGCATTGGGAATTTGCATTATCCCATGCAGGCACGGGCACAAGGTATCACGGGCGAAGTGCGCCTTATGGTCATCATCAGTAGTGATGGTAATATTAAAGCCATACGTCTGCTTGAAAGCTCCAACTCCACATTATTAGATGAAGCAGCAAAACAATCGGTACGCCAAGCAGCGCCCTTTGGTAAATTCACCAAAGACATGGAAGATATCGTTGAGCTGCGTTTGATACGTACCTATCGTTACAGCGATAAAGTGGATGTTACTTATTAGGGTGAATTCAATATGTAGATGATGAGCATTAGCTACGCTGCAAACAGATAAGATACCAATGTTTATAACAAACGAATACCACACACCGCTATAAAATAAAGAGTCAGTATGGAATTTTTAGGTTTTACAATAGATGTTGCCAACTTAACCAGTAACGCATTAAGCTTGGTCATTAAAGTTGCGCTAGCGATATTAATATTCGTCGTAGGTCGCTGGCTTGCCAAAAAGGCAGTCACCGTTGCTCACAAAATGATGTTGCGTAGTCGCTTAGATGACACCGTTGCGAACTTTTTAGGTCGTCTAATCTACGGAGTGTTACTGGTCGTAGTTGCATTAGCTGCCTTGAGTAAGGTTGGCGTACAGACCACCTCGGTCGTCGCTATATTGGGCGGTGCTGCAGTAGCCATTGGTCTGTCACTAAAAGATCAGTTGTCTAACTTTGCCGCTGGCATCATGATTGTAACGTTTCGCCCCTTTGTGCGCGGCGATTATGTGCAAATCAGCAGCTACACAGGGACCGTAACAGAAATCACTTTGGTCAATACCCACCTAACGACGATAAACAATCACGATATTATCATCCCAAATAGTGATATTACGACTTCAGCTGTGACGAACTATACGGCGCTACCCAACCGCCGCGTCGATATCACGGTCGGTATTGGCTATGATGCCGATATCAAAACTGCCAAAAACGTGATGCTGAATTTGGCAAAAAATAATCCCTTGGCCTTTACTGACCCTGAACCTATCGTACGTGTCACCAATTTGGGTGATAACTCAGTAGACTTGACGCTAAATATTTGGACAACCAATGCTGACTGGTGGACCATGCAGTGTGATTTGTTGGAGCAATTCAAATACGCCTTGGATGATGAAAAAATCGACATTCCATTCCCGCAGCGTAATGTCCATGTCAAAGGACTGGATCAGATGATTAATCAGATGAGTCAAGCACAAAAGCTACCGATGACCAAAGACTAGTCACTAAAAAATATGAACTAAGTATAAGGGTTTGGAAGGCTGAGACCTGCTAAAATCTCAATTTCAAACCGTTCCATCTCATCTTGCTCGGCTTGTCCAAGCTCATGATCAAAACCCAATAAGTGCAGCACACCATGTATCAGTAAATGGCTAATGTGCTGTGCAGTTGTCTTTTCTTGCTCTGTAGCCTCACGTACTATGACACCATGACAGATGACCAGCTCACCGAGAGGTAGCGTTGGCATCAGCTCAATAATTGCGGCTGGCAGATCACTTGGGTAAGATAAAATATTGGTCGCATAATCCTTACCGCGTGCTTCCAGATTTAATGCCTGACCCTCAATTTCATCGGTAATGTATATGTCTAATACTTTAGATTTCTCTTGCCATAGCTCAGGGTCGATATCTACAAAATAGGGTAGCGTTAGACCTTCTTTAATGCGCCCATCGATATAATCCAACGCTGCCATCATCACAGACTGTAAGTGCTTACGATCATAAAAAGTGTCCAGTATGTCATCATCAATACTATTGGTGGCACTGATATCAAGTGCTGCCAAACTGGCATCATCGCCAGCACGCTCATTTGCATCATGGTTGTCAAAACTGTTGTTACCCTTCTCTTGGCTCATGCCATTATCCTTTTACTTTATTGTAAGATGGTGTGCTTTATCATCTGATAGAACTTATGACTAAATCTAAAAAGCTCTCGTCGTAAAAAGCCGGATTACTGACAGTAATCCGGCTTTGCATTTTTATAACATTAAGTAGCAGGCTAGACCGTTTATAGCTTGGCTGCAGCATTAGCAATAACTTGTTTACGCTCTTGCTCTTTTCTGCGCTCAAACTTACGCTTTTCTTCTAACGCTACTTGTTCTTCATCATAAACATCGTAGGCTTCTACAATTTTCTGTACCAATTGATGACGTACCACATCTTTTGAATCAAACTTGGTGATATGAATTTCTTCAATACCACTTAAGATTTCCATTGCTTGTGCTAAGCCTGACTTATGACCACGTGGCAAATCGACCTGTGTAATATCACCTGTAATTACTGCTCGTGAACCGAAACCCAAACGGGTCAAAAACATTTTCATCTGTTCAGGCGTGGTGTTTTGCGCTTCATCTAAGATGACAAACGAGTTGTTTAACGTACGACCGCGCATATAGGCAAGGGGTGCGATTTCGATGACTTGTTTTTCAATCAGCTTGCCCACTTTTTCAACGCCGATCATCTCATATAGCGCATCATATAATGGACGCAAGTAGGGATCGATTTTTTGCGTCAAGTCACCTGGCAGAAAGCCCAGTTTTTCACCAGCTTCTACCGCCGGACGCACCAATAAAATCCGCTCAATCTCATTACGCTCAAGCATATCCACGGCGCAAGCCACGGCTAAATAGGTCTTACCCGTACCAGCAGGGCCAATACCGAATGAGACATCAGAGTTCAGTACGTTTTGGACGTAGGTCTGCTGATTGCCACCGCGAGGAATGATACGACCTTTACGCGTGCGTAAGCTAACTGGCGTAAACTCGTGAGCTGATTCTAAGTCCGTCTCAGCGTCTGCATTATCCTTGGCTTCTTGCTCATCCGCTTCCATATCTTCATCACGAGAAATGCTCGATTGGATAATAAGATGTAGCTCCGCTGCACTAATGTCCTTGGTATTCTGTGCCTCATCTACCAGTTTATAAATAATACGTTCACCGCGCTCGACATTCGATATGTCGCCACTCAAACAGAAGTCACCTTGACGCTGCATGATTTTGATATCGAGGCGTTGTTGGATATATTTCATGTGGTTGTTGTATTCACCAAGCACGGTTTTGAGCTGTGCGGGTGTCAATGATTCAAACTTTATACGGCGGCTCATGGAATCAGTCAAGCGATTATCCTTTTATTATGTACCCCAACGCTATGATTTGGTTTCGATGGCATTGCGGGTTTAAGAGATAAAATGGTCGGTCGTTATGGTCTTGGCTTTACGTTATAGAGATAGAAATGACGGTAGAATTATTATTCGTTTTAGGAGTGATGATAAGTAACGGTCTTGCCTTTATTATGGTCGATAGATTTTAAATTTCAAGCCATACGTCGAACAGATGCCACTGTTTTTGTACGACGATTGCAACCGCTTATCGACATTGATATTTTTATGTCTACTTTTGAGCGGGTTACGGCATGTCAAATAACGTTTAGAGCGTGACGAAATCAAGCGTTTCAGTTATACGTTTTGGCTACTGTTAAGGCGACAGAGTTGGAGGCGATTTGTGGTAATCTATGGGTGATGTCATAGTACTTCGTCGCGAGGTTTAAAATATGAATAAAATGATGAAAGCTGACGAAGGTTAGGGCGTATTACGTATTCGACTAAGGCTATGCCGATGTATGAATGTTCAATACGCCCTAAAAAATTAAAATAATTCTAGCGATTATTCATCGCTTATAGTACGTGCGCCCAACAGCGTAAAATAGACATGAAAATTAGGAATAATAATGCAAAATACTGATGTAAATTTATCGAATGCTAAAAAAAAGTTTGAACATAAAAAGGCAGCTACTGAGCAGCAAGTACTCATCGCTGGTGGTGGTCATGTAGGATTGTCCTTTGCACTGTTACTAGCGCATCACGGTATTGCTAGCACGTTATTAGAAAAAAATAGCTACCCAACCATCAGTCCAAATGATGACAGCAATCGCAGCCATTATCTAGACAGCCGCAATACAGCACTGTCACGTCGTACGGTACAGATCTATCAAGAAATTGGGTTATGGGATGAGTTGCAAAGTCATGCTTGTCGTATCGATGTGGTGCAGATTAGTGAGCAAGGCAGCTTTGGGCGTGCACACTTAAACAAAGCTGAAGAGCGGGTCGAGTCATTTGGACAAGTGATGGAAAATGCGTGGCTCGGACGTAAGCTTTTATTAGCCGCGCAGCAAGAGCCATTAATCACTTTGATCGATAATGCCAGTGTCAGCGCCGTGACCCAACAAGCGGATGGGGTGACGCTCAGCTTTAACTATTATGGTGAAGAGGAACATGAGCAGCAATTGCAGGCCAGCGTTTTGGTCGCTTGTGATGGTCGCGATTCGACGGTACGTCAATTATTAAATATTGGCACGACAACTTATGATTATCAGCAAACCGCTATCGTCGGTGTGGTAGAAACGGACAAGCCACACGAACATGTGGCGATAGAGCGTTTTAGTCCAGCAGGGCCACTGGCGGTGTTGCCATTGACCGATCCAGAAGGTGACGGCAATGATGACTATCAAAATGGTCATAGACGCTCAGTAGTTTGGGTATGCCCAAAAGGGGAAGAACATAAATACTTAGCAGACGATGCGCATTTCTTAGCGACATTGCAGCAAGCCTTTGGTGAGCGTGCGGGAACGTTTGTCGCTGCTGGTCGCCGCGGCGCTTATCCACTGACACGCGTGCTGGCAGACAAGCAAGTAGAGGGTCGCTGTGTCATCATGGGTAATGCTGCTCATACCTTGCACCCTGTCGCTGGTCAAGGTTTTAACCTCTGTATGCGCGATGCCCATGTGCTGGCACAAATGCTGAGCGCGCAAGTGCTAAAAGGCGAAGACATCGGCGATACGCAACTGTTAAAACGCTATGAGAAAGCACGTCTAAGCGATCAAAAACGCGTCATTCGCTTCTGTGATGCCGTGGTACATGGTTTTACCCATCCGAACCCAGTCATCAAGTTGGCGCGAAATGTGGCCTTGGTTGCCTTTGATAAACTGCCAAATATTAAGCCACTAGTCGCTAACTACGCGATGGGATTAAAATCCTAGCTTGCCATATCACGGTATATTAATGGTCTAGACCAATGTTCTATACGATTGCACTTAACTGTAGGAATAACTTATGAAAAATAATCATACGCTGATTATCGGTAGCGGTATTGTTGGGGCAACGCTTGCTTTAAAGTTGGCACAAGCAAAAATGCCTGTGACGTTAATTGATGCCCGTCCTGCACGTGATGACTCAGAATGGCAACAGGTGCTTGGCAAGCGGGATGCGCGCGTTTATGCCTTGAGTCTTGCCAGTATTAACTTACTTAAAGACGTGGGCGCATGGCAAAAGATAGCAGCATCAGAGCGCAAAGCCGATTATTCGCAAATGCAGGTGTGGCAACTAAACGGTATGGGTGAGCTATTATTTGGTGACAGTGCTGATAATTATCCTAACAGTCATTTACCGCAAATACTCGGTAGCATGGTTGAGCCTGCCGTCATTGAACATGCGTTATGGCAGCGTTTATCTGAGGATGATGTCAGTGACTATTTAACCGTCATCGCTGGACATAAAGTTATCAATATGGATTGGCTGGGTGCAGAGCAAGGCTACCGTGTGACTTTAGATGATCATACTGCTATAGCAGCGGCTCTGCTGGTTGGTGCCGATGGTCGTGGCTCATTTGTACGCCAACAAGCGGCGATTGGGCTAGATACACTCGATTATAATCAAACCGCTATTTGCTGTGCGATTCACACCGAAAAACCGCATCAAGCGACTGCGCGCCAATCAATGCTGCCCACAGGTACGCTGGCGTTATTGCCGCTCGCTGATATTACTGATGCAGATAAAGCCAACCCACAACATTGGCAGTCGATCGTATGGACATTGCCGCGCAATCAAGCATTGGCGTTGATAGAGGAGGACGCGCGCGTCATTGCTGATAAATTGGCTGCTGCCAGTAACTATGAGCTAGGTGCTATCACTCAGATTGAGTCAATCGCTAGCTTTCCACTGACCGCGCAACAAGCGAAAAGCTACGTCGCGGACAACCTAGTCTTGATCGGTGATGCAGCGCATGGCGTCCATCCACTGGCGGGTCAAGGGTTGAATCTGGGCATGCTCGATGTACAGGCTTTAAGCGAGCAATTGGCACATGATTTTGAACGTAGTGGTGGAACCAGTTGGGGCAGCAATCAAACGTTGCGTAGCTACGAGCGTTTGCGCCGTCCACATAATAGCCTAATGATGCACAGCTTCTCGGCGCTTAACTGGCTATTTGCAGGGTCACTTGCACAGATGCGTCCTATTCAACAAATTCGTAGCGAAGGTATGTATCGAGTTGGCAAAATTAAGCCATTAATGAGACTGTTTGCCAAGCAGGCGAGTGGGGTTTAAGGTTTGAATCAAGTTATTAACTAAACTAAGGATGGCGTATGAAGACTCAGTCATGGATGGCGATAGCCATCGTAATAGCTAGTTTTATTTTAGCCTCCTGCCAATCTACCCCTAAAAATAATACAATAGATACAAAGGCAGACAACACACCTAAGGTATTGATAGAGCCACTTGCAGATACAGACAATGACGGCGTGCCCGATGAAATTGATAACTGTCCTAACACTGCTGAAGGGGTCAAGGTTGATCCCTATGGTTGTCCAGTGGCGGTCAATTTGATTGGGTCAATAGTAATGGATATTAGAGTCTATTTCACCTCAGATAGTCTTACCCTAACCAACGAAGCTTATTTAACTGAAGTACAAAAGGTCGCTGAAAAAACGCGTAACAACCCTAATTTAGTTACCATTTTATCAGGCCATATCTCCAAAGCTGAAGCTGAAAACCGTAAAGCCACTAACGCCACGCCTAATAATAGGCGCTTAGCGAGTAATCGCGTGAAATTAGTCAAAGATTATTTAGTAGAGCAAGGGATTGTTACTGATAAAATTTTGGCGTTTGATTGCAGGGATAAAATTCAGCTTGGTGTTAATAATGAAGGTGCTAATATTGAAACTGAAAAGCATGCTGCTGAAATGTCATCGTTGAATCAAAGAGTTTTTGGGGCGGTAATAGAAGCTGATAAAGCATACTCTAGTGATCACCCTGATGAGCAGCATTCTTTGAAGCATTATAAAGAAGTCTGTCAGCAGCTTTAGAAGAAATAATTTATGAATACGCTATTAAGAAGTACGTTTGTTATTTTGATCAGCGTCTTAACGCTATCCGCATGTCAAACGCCTGACTTGTCTAACCAAAAAGCTCAAACCATCAACATGCCAACGGTTGTGGTTAACTTGGATAGCGACGGCGACGGCGTGCCTGATGATTTAGATCAATGCCCAAATACGACAGAAAACGTGGTAGTGGACGAAAGAGGTTGTCCTGAGATTACAAGTCTTATTGGTATGCCTCCAATGATGGAGTATCGTGCTTTTTTTACCAAGGATAGCAGTGAGCTATTGCCACAGTATCATGATGAGCTTGATAGAGTAGCAGAACAGATGAATAACTATGATACGGCTACTATAAAAATTGAAGCTCATGTCTCGAAGGATGAGGTCAATAAAGCTTCTACCTCAATGTTGCAATCAAACTCACTGGCTAAGAATAGAGCACTCATTGTCAAAAATTACCTAATTTTAAATCACAGAATTGAGCCTAGTCGTCTGACTACTCTTGATTGCGGTATTAAAGGTTCTATTGCACCTTCTGACACCGAGGAAGGCAGATCTATGAATCGTAGAGTTTATAGCTTAGTAACTGATTTAAAAAACCACAAAGCTAATTATCATCAAAATGACCTAGGCTCAAACAGGTGTATCGAGTTTTAGTTTCTGTCATTTATTCATAAATAACCATAAGATAAAAATAACTACTCGAAGGCAAATCTCATGCTCATCCCCAAATACTGGGCGCAACACAAACAGCGCTTTGAATCGCTAGAAACGTCTAGTAACCCTTCCAAGCAAGCCACTATCAAACGTTACGGTTGGTCAGATATCAGTCAAAGCGAAGCGCTATCCCATGCTAAATTGCGAGTCAGTGAGGCGCATAAGCTCTGGCTGGCAGGTGAAGATATCTTACGCCGCGAACGCAGGGAAGAGTATAACGAAGGCAACGGCATTCCTATTCGTGAAGAGATTATTTCTGAGCATGATTTTCCAGAAAATAAATTATCGAATAATAGTTCAGCAGTCACGAAGCTTATCGTTACGCGTAACAGCTATGGCGCACAAGTGGCTAACGTCGATAATATTGCGATTATCGATGTCGATAATGATGATTTATTGCGTCATAACTATCCTGATGATTATAGCCATCATGGCTTTATGCCTGCCTTTCTCATTAATCAAAGCAATCCCGCCAGCAAAATTAAAATTTGGTTTTTTGTTATTGTCTTTATACTTATTGCCAGTGTCATCGCTTGGCTAGGACTATCATGGTTGTGGTTATTGGCTGTTATGATTGGTGCGACCGTCTATTTGTGGCAACAAGCCAGTGTTAAAGACAAGGCCCGCGCGCAAAAATATGCTGATGATGCCGCCTCGTTACTGCCTTATATGACAGATTTGATCAAAAAACGTATTGCTAATCATCCTACCGAATGCTTTCGTTTATATCAAACACCTGCAGGCTTTCGTATTATTGCGACTCACGATGTTGTATCGCCAAGTGATAACGTGGTAGAAGATTGGTTTGCGTATTTCCATGCGGATACCAATTATGTCCGTCTGTGTCAGGTGCAACAGTGCTTTCGAGCGCGGATTACTGCCAAGCCGTGGCGTATGAGTGAGGTTGAAAATAAGAAGTTAGCTAAAGATATCCCTGCTAAAGACTTTTGGTTTGGCTCTGAGAACACAGATATAGATAGTAGCATTGAGCAACGTCAAGATGAGTTAAAAGCGCGTAAACAGTGGATTGTTGACTATGATCGTTTTACCCAAGGCTATCGTGCTTGTCATTATGTCGATAGTATGATTGGTAAAGAGGTTGCTAGGGAAAGTGGCAGTGGAGTACCTTCTCATATTGATGAGTTTATCCAGTGGCATGATAAGGCGTGTCAGGTGGAAAAAAATCTAGAGATGGCTTAGGTTATACTTTTTTTAATTAATTTTTTATGAATGCTAAAGTAGTATTTAATTATATAGAAGAAGGCTACTGATGAGACTTTATAGCGTTTTATTATTAATAGCATCTATTGCTTTAGCTGGTTGTCAAACTAATACAACTGCGCCGTCTAAAAAGCTACCTAAAGATGAAAATATCAGAACGATGCAGGCAGATAGCGATTTAGATGGCGATGGTGTGCTTGATGCTATAGACGAATGCCCTGAAACGCGACCCAATGTAGTAATTGATGCTAAAGGCTGTGAAATAATAATTGAGGGAGGCGAGGCACTTGAAATGGAGTTCAATGGGTTTTTCTCGCAAATGAGCAGTCAGCTATCTGATATCTATGATGCAGTATTTGTGAAAATAGCAGAAAATCTTAATGATCGCCCAAAAGCCAATGTTTTTATTTTCGGTCATGCAGCGACAAGTGAAATAGATAAAGATGCTTTAGCGACTTTTGGTTTCGATTCTTTATCACGCAATCGCGCGCTAATTATTAAGAATAATTTAGTGTTGCAATATAATATCGATGCTGAGCGTATCCGTACTTATGAGTGCTCAAATAAGATTATAGTTACAGATACAGCGTTTATAGATCCAAGTTTTGAAAAGCTCAATCTTAAAAATATTGAGGCAAACAACGCCGCGCAACTTTAATGGCGAGTAGTGAAGTTCATGATTTGATGAATCTTGAATCTTGAATATGATTCTGATATGCAAAAATATGGTGAATATGCCAAGCACTGTGAGTTATTTGAATAACGTTGCAGATGATGGTTAATGACTACCAATCATCAAAATTTAACCTTACCCCAACGCCGAAAATACCACCATCAGCACTGGCGAGACAATATTAATAATAAAGCCAAAACTAATCGCCAATGGCACGACCTTTAGACCACCTGATTGCTGAATAATTGGCAGGGTAAAATCCAAGCTCGTCGCGCCGCCAAGTCCAACTGCTGCTGATGGATATTTACGCATAAACACGGGAATAAATATCAGCGCAAAAAACTCACGCACCAAGTCATTAAATAGCGCGACACTGCCCCAAACCGCGCCATAAGCATCGGTCATGACGATTGCTGATAGCGAGTACCAACCAAATCCTGACGCCAGTGCCAAGCCTTTGGTCCACGATACCTCACTGAACATCAGCGCAAATATCAAGCCACCAACCAATACAGCTAGTGTAAAGATGACACTCATCTCAACGCCGCGCTTATTCAGCAGCACTTCTTTTAGCGTAATACCTGAGCCTTTTAAGCCAATGCCGACCAACAAAATTAATATCATCAGCATCACCGTCATGGTATTTTCAGGCGGCATATAATTGTCTGGTAAGAAATAACCAATCACCATACCAATGACGACACAGATGACTTGAGCGAGGCTACCACGGATACTCACGCGATGTTCTTTAGATTTTACGCTGGGTTTTTTGGCATGCCATGGGCGCAGTCGGTCAAATAACATCAGGGCAAACAAACCACTGCCAATTGTCAAAATCGATAGTATGGTCACATACAGCGCAATTTCGCCTATCTGACTGCCAAGTCCTTCAACTTGTGACAGCTCGATACCAATCAGCGCTAAGATGATAAATACCAGATAAGATAAGCCTTTATCTGCAAGCTTTGTCATGGTTGGATGAGAAGGAATGGCAAAGCCAATAAACATTGGCATTAATACCAGAACAAGGGTAACTAGGCTTTGCATGGTGATTGGCTCGCGGCATTTTCAAAGGCGTTTTTAAGAAGCTGGAAATTGTATCACATGAAACGATCAATGCTGACATGAGCGGCTAAGATTCCTTGTAAAAGCCGACTGTTTGATGACCAAATATCGAGCGTTAAGATAAAATCGTGAATCACTAAGCTGTAAGTCAGGATTTCATTTATGATAATTTGACTGCTAACAACGCTTAAGTATTTACCTGATCAACTTTTGTTGCTACATTAATAGACTTACTATATTTGGCTTGCCTCATGTCGCTATATCAGCTCAAGTCTCAGTTTCAAGATCAGCTGCGCCCAATAAGTGATGCGTTGGTCGAGCAAAAGGTGACTGCCAATCAAGTGACGGTGTCAGCCGTAGTACTGAGCCTTGGTACGGCTTATATGATTGCCAAACCCGCAACTGAGCAGCAGGCATTATGGTTGCTGTTACCTTCATCACTGTTTGTGCGTATGGCGCTCAATGCTATCGATGGCATGATGGCGCGTGAGCATGGGCAAGCCTCAAGGCTTGGGGCAGTGCTTAATGAAGTGGGTGATATCGTGGCTGATACGGCGCTTATCGCAAGTTTAGCTCCGCATATTGCTAATGGTAATTTACAAGCGTCGACAGTCAATTTACCAAACTGTATATCAATCCATCAGCGTCATATTATCGGTCTGATTGCGCTTAGTATCAGCACTGAGTTACTAGGTATCAGTAGTAATACGATGTTAGACATTAGAGCAAACCAAGGGCCTTTAGGCAAAAGCGATCGTGCTTTTTTACTAGGTTTGCTTGGCGCTTTCATGGCGACTAAAATGCCGATCATGCTATCGCATATCAAAGCGGGTCCACTATTGATACTGACAGAGGCACTACTATTAAAAACCTGCTTGAATCGGCTGCGTTATATGGCAGATTTATACTTGATACGTAAGCTACCCGCGCTTCGCTCAAATCACTCAGAAACTCTTAAGTTAATACCAGAGTCATCGTATCAATCTATTTCATCTATCGATTGCCAAGTGATTATTGATCAACCTGATACTTTATCTCCCAATAGCTTTTCATTAAATACCCCTTTATCAAATTCTGCTATTAAAACTTCCTTTTTGGAGCCTAAGACAATGCCAACCACCCCTCTCAATAGTCATGAAAAAGTGGAACAGGTTAGCGATATGCTCAATTCATCGTCTTCCAAATTGATAAGCGGTGAAAGTTGCTATAACGCTTACGATGGCACGGCGATTTATTATCGCTATTGGCTAACGATGCCTTTAGAGAATATCAAACAAGCCGGTCAGCAGCACACACAACAACGCCAAGTCATTCTGTTACATCGTGGTCACGAACATTCGGGACGACTAGCAGAACTTGGAGAGCAGTTTGCTATGGCAGGTTATCAAGTATTTGCTTGGGATGCGCGTGGTAATGGGCGCTCAGGCGGCATCAAAGACCATGCCGAAAGCGTCACCGAGCTTGAGCGCGATTTAGACGGTTTTGTGCAATTGGTTATCGGGCAAACGGGCATTGCTATCGAGGATACCTTAATTGTCGCCAGTAGTATCGGCGCGGTACTCGCAGCAGCATGGGTACATGATTATGCGCCAAATATTCGCGGAATGATATTGGGTACACCAGCGTTGAGTATTCGCTTATACATGCCATTTGCCATACCTTCGTTAAAAGTGGCTCGCGCGCTTGGACTGATGTCACGCGTGAGCAGCTACGTCAAAGCGCAAGTCTTAACCCATGATAAAGACGCGCAGCAAGCTTATAATGCCGATCCACTGATTTCTAATAGTATTTCAACTGATCTGCTTATCGATACTCATGCAACCGGTCAACGCTTGCTCGATGATGCTAGCGCTATTACTGTACCGACGTTTGTATTATGTGCAGGCAAGGATTACGTGGTCGATAAGCAGGCAGAGCGCGATTTTTATGAGGCGATTAATACGACTGATAAACGTTGGCAACTGTATCCAGATAGCTATCATGCAATCTTTCATGAGACCAATAAAGCGGACGTCTTTGCGGATTGTATTAATTTCGCTGAGCAAGTATTCAGTAAGGACGTTAAAGCACCTGATTTGAGCTTGGCGCATCTGAATAGTGCCAGTAAAGATAAGGTTGACCGTTTAGCGATTAAGCCCTTTAACCCAAGCTTTGCCATTACCCGTTTTGCCATGCAAAAATTTGGTCATGTCAGCGACGCGATTGCCACAGGACTGGAGCATGGATTTGATTCGGGGCATTCGCTCGATCACGTGTATTATAATCAGCCTAGTGGTCAGAATAAATTTGGTCAGGCGGTTGATAAGTTTTACTTGAGCAATATTGGTTGGCAAGGAATTCGTATTCGCCGTGAGCATATATTAGATCTGGCACGTGAAGCTTTAGCGGATATAAAGTCTGGCAATCAAAACCAAGCTAGTCAAAACAGCACTGAGTCATTCCAGCCGAAACTACTCGATATCGCTAGTGGACATGGCTTTTACGCCTTTGATTTACTGACAGAGTTTACCAAATTGCACGCTGAGCTACGCGATTATGAGCAGCATAATATCCAAGCGTTACAGGCAAAGGCGGAGCAGTTAGAGATTGCTGATCGCGTGATGACTTGTCAAAAAGATGCGTTTGACCCCGCCAATTATGTTGATGAGCAGAAAGAGACTGGCAGTACCGATGAAACAAAATTCGATATCGCCATTGCCTCTGGTGTTTTTGAATTGTTTTCTGATAATATGCTACCAGCGACGGCTCTGGCAGGCATTTATGACAGTTTAAAATCTGATGGTTATTTACTTTATACCAATCAGCCGTGGCATCCTGAACAGGAATTCATTAGCAAAACCTTAAACAATCATCGCGGCAGTAGTTGGGTGATGCGCTGTCGCTCGCAAGCGGAAATGGATCAATTGGTTGAAAATGCTGGCTTTAAAAAAGTCGCCATGCGTATCGATAAATTCGGTATCTTTACCGTGTCATTAGCGATTAAAATTACAACAACCAATGATAAGTGATAGATGAATAATCAATGAGTAATAACAGCATAAAGCCTTATGAGCGTGTGCAGCTTTTTTCAGGGGGCGGTTCACGTTTCGCCTATTATTTGGGCAGCTATGCGGCATTGGTTGCCCATGATTTGAAGCCAGATATCATCGTCGGCACTTGCGGTGGCAGTCTGTCGGCTTATTTGGTCAATCTAGCGCCTGACCCCAAGGATTTGCAGGAGCTCATGTGCAGTCGTGAGTTGTATCGTGTCATTACGGCAATCAGACATGTTGCGCCAGCCGAAGCCAATAAGCTACTAAGAATACGTTATATGACGCAGGCGCTTAAACGTTGGCGGTTATCACGACAGGTTTCTAACCGCCAAAAACAGCAAGAAGCAGATAACTATGAGCGACTATTAGATGAGTTGCAGCAGTTAGCGATGTTTCGAGTCGATAACGAAGGACAATGGCTTGAAGAGTTGTCCCATTTTTCTCCTAATCACAATAATCTATATAACCCTACCGCGCCAGAGATAGCCATTATCGCTAGCCGAATCTATCAAGCACCCAATCAAACGCTTAATCAAATGCCTACTGCTGATAGTTCTGTTTATGATGAGTTTAAGCTGCAAGAGTTGTTATTTGCACCACCGCGTTTGGCCGCATCAGAGCACTTTGAGCAAATGCTTAACTCACCTGCACATACGTTTGCTGATGGGCGTATCCATCAGTCAGTAAATGTTGTAAAGCAGTGGGCGTTTGATTCAGCGGTTCGTGCTTCTATGGCAGATATGTATTATCTACCGCCAACGCATATTGAAACGCTTGGTTGGTGCTTGGGCGGAGTGATTAATCTGACACCGATTGAGCTGGCGTGTCAACTGGGACAAACGGTATTTGCAGAGACCAAGGCAGGTTATGATTCATGGCTGGCGGCACCAGCGATTCAGCGCGTTTTTGGTTTTGACCCCAATGAGCGTTTGGCACAAGTGCATGGTTATGAGTCAGCAGAAATACTGTCGCTCGCTGATTCTACTGCAATCAAGCATCGAGTGAATCAGCTCCATTGGTTGCCCTTTGCAGATAATGGTCAGCAGTTGGCAGGACAGCATGTACAAAAGCGTTTTAATATCAGACAAATGACCGTTGAACTTATTCACAGTGACTATGATGGCTTTGTGCAGCAAATGCAGGCGCAATGGCAATATGGCTATCAGCGTACGACTGACTATATACAGCAGCATGGTCTATGAACTTGCAAATGAAAAATATCACACAGTCTACTTCAGTGCATAAGCCATCGCATCTTATCGTTTTTGGCGGTACGAGTGGACTTGGCTTGGCGTTGGCGCTGCATCATCAAGCGCTTGGCTGGCAAGTGAGCGTGGTTGGTCATAGCGTAGAGAAGATAGCCCATATTAATAGTCAGCATCCTGACATTGTTACTCACTGCTGTGATTTAACCGATAGGGCGCAAACACAAACGTTGTTAGAGAGTTGGTCTGATATCAATTTTCAAAGATTGATTTATAGTGCGGGTAGTTATAGTAATGAGCGTATTCATCAACTAAACCAGGCAGACAGCGATAAAATGCTAGCAATTAATTTGCAAGCGTTCGAGCAAGTTTTTAGGTGGGCGAGTGAGCATTTAAAGCACCAAAGCAGGCTTCAGAATCAATCACTGAATTTCAAAAATAATGATAGACCAAGCCTCATTTGCATCGCTTCTATCGCAGGCATCATGGATTATCCTTATGCCAGTCTTTACGCCAAAAGCAAACGCGCGATGATTGCGACTGCCAGCGCTTATCGAGCGGCACTTGCGCCGTATCATATTCAAGTCAACTGCATCGCCTCAGGTTATATCGATACTCAAGCATTACGCGATTTGAATGACGGCGATGCCAGTCATAAGCCATTCGTCATCAGTACGCAAACGGCGGTTGAGAATGTTATGCAAGCGATTGATGGTGATATTGAGCTGTCCATATTTCCACGCTCCATGCGCTATATTACTCGGGCGCTCAATCATTTGCCTAAGCCTGTGATTAGCTGGATATTACGCAGTAAATTGGATAAAAAGACTTGATAACAGGTTATCCAAGCAGCCAATAAAACAAGGTAAATAGCGGCACGCCAATGAGCAAGCTATCTACTCTGTCTAATACGCCGCCATGTCCGGCGAGCATCGTACCCGTGTCTTTCACCCCATGCTGACGTTTAAAGGCGGATTCTAATAAATCTCCAGCGATACCACTGACCGCTAAGCCGTAAGCGGCTAATAAGCAAATCCACCAGTTAAAAGGCGTGAGCCAAATGCCTAATAGCGTTGCCAATATCGCTGCTAGCATACTGCCGAAAAGAGCGCCTTCGATACTTTTATTCGGGCTAATGGTTGGGGCAAGACCACGCGTAAACAGCTTGTGACCAAGCAATCGTCCACATAAATACTGGGCAATATCATTAAATTGACTGGCGAATAACACAAAAAATAAAACGCCATACTGCTCGCGCTGCCAGATTAATTGTTGTAAGGCAATGAGACTGACAATCATTGTGATAAAAGCAGAGCTAAAGATTAGGTCTAACAGATTTAGACGCGTATAAGCTTGAGTAGAATGGGAAGAGGTTTGGCTAAAAGGCAATATCTTGGGTTGTAAACCGCGCGCTTGCAGTTTCTCAATCAGCAAAGACTTGCTTTGTAGACACCATAAGCGTTTGATCTCATAGCAGCCACGCAGACTAATTAAAACGAAAAAAGCGATGAGCAGCCACTGGTAGGGGTAGGTAGGAGGCTGTGAGGGTTGGCTATGATCCGTTATCTTAGCGATAACATAACAAGCACAAAGTGCCGCTAACATGAGCCACCATGAGCGCGCGATCAAATAGATTTTCGGTAAGCGCTGACGTAAGCGAGGTAGGGCAAGCATCGCCCAAATCGAACTGACGACTAGCATTAGAACGATCACAAACCGTAAATCAGAAGCCATGTTTTTAGCACTTTGAGGTCAATAGAAAACGGTGGATTACCGTTTTGTCATGGCTAAAGTGGCAGCCTCCAATTGCTGTTAGATGTTAGCAACTGTATTTACCACTCTAGCCTCTGTGTCATCGATTATAGGCTGAAGCAGCCAATCAATGCCACCCTCTTTGCTGCCTGTTTTGTCATCATCTTTTAGCTTCGATAAGGGCGCAATCACACTGGTTCGAGGTGTGGATGCCAAATACGGATAGTCTTGACGATAGTGACCACCGCGACTCTCATAACGCTGATAAGCTGACTGAATAATCAATGTCGCTAGTTGTAATTGTCGTGCTAATTGAAATAGTGTCAGCTCATTAGCAGTGATAGTGCCATCTAAAGTACTCATACTGGACTGATTTAACCTGGTTTTTTCAAGCGACTGTTGCCATTGCTGTATCTGTATCAGTATTTGCTCTAATGATTCGGCAGTTCGAGTGATACCCATATAAGAGGTCATTAAAACTTTTAATTCTGTGACTATTTTGCCAGCATAATCATGGGTAATGATATCAGTGTCATCACAATGAGATAAATTAAATAGAATGGTAGGAGAAGAAGGAAGCTTAATAGCTTGAATATCTTTAAGCGTTGGTGCTGTCCAAATGGCAGTTGCTAATAAATCTGAGTGATCATAACTGGTAACGTGATTTAGATTTTCTAATGCTTTTAAATATCGCGGCAAGTCAGCAGCGATATTGCGCCCAACGACTACGCATTCTAAAAGTGAATTACTTGCTAAGCGATTCGCACCATGCAAACCTGTATAGGCAACTTCGCCTGCGGCATATAAACCTATCACATCCGTCAAACCATTGGCACACGTTACCACACCGCCACAACTGTAATGAGCGGTAGGGGCAACGGGGATAGGTTGTTTCGTGATATCAATACCAAGCTCTAATAGCGTTTTATAGATCTGCGGAAAATGCTCTCGTAAAAATTGCTCTGGCAAATGACTAACATCTAAATGTACGTAGCCAAGACCATTATTACTGATCTGCTCAGCGATGGCGCGAGCGACGATATCGCGTGGTGCCAATTCTGCCCGCTCATCAATTTCCAACATAAAGCGCGCACCGGTTTGCGGACAGGTCAGCCGCCCACCTTCACCGCGTAGTGCTTCCGATATTAAAAAACTACTGTCTGCTACTGCTAAGCCCGTCGGATGAAATTGGATAAATTCTAAATTTGCTAAGCGGCAGCCTGCTTGCCATGCCATCATCACACCATCGCCGACACAGACGTTGGGTGCACTGGCACGCTTAAATAATTGACCCATGCCACCACTAGCCAGTACGACTGCGCGACTAAAAAAAGTCAGTTGTCGTTGATTATTATGATCAAAAACTTGCGCCCCTTGGCATTGATTATTTGGATTGGCACTGTTTGTTAAAAGGCTCAGCGCTTTATGATAAGGCAAAATAGCGATATTGGCAGCGTTTTGCGCCTTTATAGTCAAGGCTTCCATAATGTGTCGACCAGTCGCATCATCCGCATGTGCGACCCGCCTGCAACCATGCCCGCCTTCTTTGGTTAAATGTAAGTCAGCAGTTTGTAGTTCGGTCTGTAGTTTGGTGACAGGTTTTGCATTATCTTGTTGCGGTATTTGGGTAAAAGGCACACCTTGCTCACACAGCCATTGAACGGCCTGTTGCCCGGCACTTAAAATGCGACTGGTATTATTAGCATCGCATAACCCTGCGCCAGCGATTAGGGTATCGGCGATATGGTCAGCAACAGAGTCCTCTTTATCCAAGCTTGCCGCGATGCCACCTTGGGCATAATGACTGGAGCAAGTCTCTAAGGCGGCTTTGCTCAATACAGTAATATTCAGCGATTTTGGTAATGCTAGAGCTGTGCTTAAGCCTGCTAATCCTGAGCCAATGATAAGTATATCCGTTTGTACCATAGCAGCAGGGCTATCGAGACCTAATGATTCCGCTGTAAATGCCGCACTCATATTAGGCAGCCCCGACATTGGCGAATAGCTCGCGGTCTTTGACAATATCGCCGCTCGCTGTCACACGCTGTTTTTGTGATTCGGCAAAATCAAGCATACGTTGCAAGGGTTTTCTAGCCGCGACTGCCAGCTCAGGCGTCATCGAAACTTCACCGCTGCGCTGCGTCAAGCACTGTTCAATACCTTTTAGACCATTCATTGCCATCCATGGGCAAAAGGCACAGCTCTTACAACTGGCGCTTTCACCTGCAGTAGGTGCAGCCAAAAACCGCTTGGTTGGTGAGCGTTTTTGCATTTCGTGCAAAATACCCAAATCGGTGGCGACGATAAAGGTATCGGCGTCCATCTCATAAGTCGATTGCAGCAGCTTACTGGTCGAGCCGACCACATCGGCGAGCGCCACCACGCTATCAGGGGATTCAGGATGCACCAATACTTTGGCGTTTGGATGCTCCTCTTTTAATTGCATCAGCTCGGTCGCTTTAAACTCATTATGTACGAGGCACGAGCCTTGCCAAAGCAGCATATCTGCGCCAGTCTCAGCAGCAATATATTTACCTAAATGGCGATCAGGCCCCCAAATAATTTTTTCACCATTAGCATGCAAATGGCGAATGATGTCTATGCCAACCGATGAGGTCACTACCCAATCGGCACGGGCTTTGACGGCGGCGCTAGTATTGGCATAAACGACAACCGTACGCTCAGGGTGAGCATCACAAAATGCGGAAAAATCGTCAGTAGGGCAGCCCAAATCAAGCGAGCATTCCGCTTCCAAGTCTGGCATCAGTACTGTTTTTTCCATACTTAAAATTTTCGCCGACTCACCCATAAAGCGGACGCCAGCGACCACTAATGTCTGGGCGCTATGCGCTTGCCCAAAGCGTGCCATCTCCAGCGAATCACCCACACAACCACCCGTTGCTAATGCCAAATCCTGAATAAAGGGGTCGACATAATAATGGGCGACCAATACCGCATCATGCGCTTTTAATAGCCGTTTGATGTTTTCCTCGACCATGAGACGTTCAGTACGCGGCAAGTCTGCTGGCATTTTAGCTTTGGCATATTCAATATTCATTTGTATTGCAATGCGATTGTCATTACTCATGATGGGCGCGTCGTAAGGATAAGTTTTCATAGATGCAAACCTTTTAGGCAGTAACGACAAGCAATATGCCGCTAAAAATAAGTCAATTAATATCGCTGGCTAGTCAGATGTTTTAATTATGCTCATTTTGAGCATAAATACAAGTACTTTTTATATATTTATGATTTATACAGACTCATTTTATATAATTACAACCACAAGCTATGATAATCGTTGATTCAAGCTATACTGAGCAAATGGTCAACAGCTTAGCAGTTGAGCTTTATTTAATAATTAAAATAAAAGGTAATCACTAAAGTCATGACGTTGTCTTATTCACACGCGCATCAGCAAGGTAGTGGCACCACAGAAGTCGTGGCCGTGCTAGTCGCCATTACTGAGCATACCGCTCGGGTCTTAACCGTTGATCAAGGAAAGCTGTTACCCAATGGTCCATTGATGCCGTTGCATCGCTCATTGCAAGCGGGTGTGCGCCAATGGGTTGAGGAGCAAACACAGCAACCACTTGGTTATTTGGAGCAGCTCTATACCTTTGTCGATACCAATAGGCGCAATGTTGATGGTCACGCATTGGTCTACGTGAGCTATTTGGGACTGGTGCAAGAGACACAAACGCCGCAGTTACAAAGCCAAGCATTGTGGCGCGATTGGTATGATTACTTTCCTTGGGAAAATCATTTGGATGGCATACCTAGCATCATTATGAATAATATTGTGCCAGCATTATTGAGCTGGGCAGATAGCGCTAAAGATTCAGGCATCCAGCAGCGCCGCCGTCAGCGTATTGGTTTATGTTGGGGTGTAAGTGAAGCGCTCTTAGTGGGTGATATGACCACAAGTGAAAATGCGGATAATGAATACACAGCCTATGAGCATTATGAAAATAGAGAATGGGTCGCTGAGCATGTGTTACTGCGCTATGAGATGCTGTATGAAGCGGGACTGATACCGGAAGCACCGAACTATCCACCTAGCTATTCAATGAATCATCAAAGCGTTCACCAACCGAGCCATCAAAATAAACTACCTGAAAACTGGTCACAGCTCATTGGGGTGCCGATGTATTATGATCATCGCCGAGTGATTGCAACGGCTATTTCACGGCTGCGTGCCAAAATTGAGTACCGACCGCTTATTTTTGGCTTGATGCCAGATGTATTTACCTTGTCACAATTACAACAAAGCGTAGAAGCGCTCTCAGGAATGCGCTTGCACAAGCAAAATTTCCGTCGTTTGCTAGATTCACAAAAACTTGTGATGGAGACAGGGCAGAGTAGTAGTGCCCAACGTGGTCGCCCTGCCAAGCTTTATCGATTTCGTCATGATATTGAACTACAAAGCTTATTGATGGATAGTAAGTTGCCTAAGCGTAAATAGGAGTTAATAGACTACCTTGCTATCTTTATTTTTATGACTATAAAACCCTGTCGGCTGCCCAAAATGATGACGGTTCCTTGCGAGGCTGTTAACTTTACGCTATATTTATGCTCATTTTGAGTTTAATTGCATAAGCATATATGAACGCCACGTTTATTTAAGGGTTAAAGATGACAGTTAAAAAAGAACCAGCATTGGATGATGTATTGCTTAGACCTTTGGTTGAAGCTGCGCTAACTGAGGATTTGGGCAGACGCGGAGATGTCACATCACAAGCCACCATTCCAGCCGATATGCAAGCGAAGCTAGAGATTAAAGCGCGGCAAGCAGGCGTGATATGTGGTATGGATTTGGCACGTTTATCGTTTGCCATGGTTGATCCTCAGATTGAGTTTGTGGCTCAAGTTGCTGATGGTGAATGGGTTGATGCAGGTACAGTCTTGGCTAGTGTGCGTGGTAATGCGCGCCATTTACTGACAGCAGAACGTACCGCGCTCAATTTTATGACCCACTTGAGTGGCATTGCGACAGATACCAGAAAAATTGTAGATAGCGTTGCAGAGTATCCTGCGCAAATTACTTGTACACGTAAGACCATTCCTGGCTTGCGCATTGTACAAAAGTACGCGGTACGCTGCGGCGGCGGGCGCAACCATCGTTTGGGACTGGATGATGCTATTTTAATCAAAGACAATCATATTGCTATCGCTGGTGATATCAAGACTGCGATTAAACAAGCGCAAAACTTCGCTGGGCATTTAATTCCCATCGAAGTAGAAGTGGATACTTTAGAGCAGCTAGCGCAAGCATTAGATGCTGGTGTGAGCTTGGTGCTATTAGATAATATGTCCCCTGAAATACTAGCGCAGGCAGTAACGATGTGTAAAGGTCGTGCTAGAACAGAAGCTTCAGGTGGTATTACTCCTGAAACGGTGCAAGCAGCAGCAAAAACGGGTGTTGATTTTATTGCCATGGGTTATTTGACGCACAGTACCACGGCATTAGATATCGGTCTTGATTTTAGCGCATGATTTTCAACATGCCTGTCTCCACATACCTGTTTTAGCGATTAGGCTTTATGAGGTTATTTACCCACCAAATAGTGGCTGATAGGTCAATGTTGAGCCTCTATTTTCGTTGATAGTCTGCTGCCAGAAAGGTAAGCAAAGTTAATGATTTAATTAGCTTATCTGCCTATGATACAATATAAGCTACAAAGTTATTGTTAACCATCTATTGGGTCATCGTTGCACTCGCACGATGACCTTATCTTTTTGCCCGATTTGACTAATAGACAAGCGAGCGCTCAGTGAATACTGAAATCATCAAGATAATCTTAGCCTTTATGGTGCTGATTAATCCCTTTAGCGCTTTGACGTTATTTTTGGATTTGACCCGTGGTTATTCAATGAATAATCGACGCAAAGTGGCGCGTGTTGCTTGTTTGACGATTTTTATCACTATTAGTTTCTTTACGGTAGCAGGCGAGACATTACTAAAAGCACTTGGTATTTCTATCGGCTCGTTTCAGCTGGCAGGTGGTATCTTGGTGTTTTTGATTGCTCTTAATATGATGAATGGCGACGGTAATCCCGTGAAGCCCGATCAAGAAAACTTCGATGTTGACCATGTACAAGACGCGCCGCCCACCATGGCTGCAGCAGTTGTGCCTATCGCTATTCCAATGATGATTGGACCAGGTGGTATCTCGACGGTGATTATTTATTCTTCACAAGTCTCTGGTATTTTGCAAGTATCTGCCATATTGATTGCTGGTTTATTTATCAGTCTGTTTTGTTATCTAGCACTGATGGCGGCAGGTCGTATCAGTCGCTTGCTGGGTGATACTGGATTGAACATCATGAGCCGAATTATGGGGATGTTATTGGCGGCAGTTTCTATCGAAATTATCGTTAATGGCTTACGCACTTTATTTCCTGATTTAGTGTAATGACGCTGCTACGTTATGTTTGTCCGTCAATTTTTTGATTTATTCCTTAATGGGCGTGTTCAGTATTCAACCCTAGCACTGACAGTGCCGATTTATGCATATTTAATACGCCCTAATGAAAAGCACGTGTTAACTCATATCAAATTTAAAAACCAAAGATTCGGTTAGAAGCCATTTTTGGAGAATAGTCATGTCTTAAGCTATGGCCAATTAATCACCAAAAGTATTCGAAAAAACACCATTCATAAAAATATGTTACAGTGGAGAGACAACTATTATCATAGGAGTTAGTCTTGAGTAATAAAAGAATTGCTATTTTAGGTGCAGGTCCAAGTGGTTTAGCACAATTACGCGCTTTTGAAGCAGCTCGTTTGGCTGGCGCAAAAAACTTACCTGAGATAGTTTGTTATGAAAAGCAAAACGCTATTGGTGGCATGTGGAACTATAGCTGGCGCACAGGATTAGACAGAAATGGTGAGCCTGTTCACGGTAGTATGTACCGTTATTTATGGTCCAATGGTCCCAAAGAGTGCTTAGAGTTTGCTGATTATTCGTTTGACGAGCATTTTGGTGAAGCGATCCCCTCATACCCACCGCGTGAAGTCCTAAAAGACTACATTATGGGGCGTATCGATAAACAAGATATCCAAAAATACATTCGCTTTGAATGCCCAGTACGTTGGGTGTCATTTGATGATGACACGCAAAAATTCACCGTGACGGTGATGAATCATAAAACCAATGAGCAAGAAGTGGAAGAATTTGATTATGTCGTGGTAGCGACGGGTCATTTTTCCACGCCAAACATGCCTTACTTTGAAGGGTTAGAAGCTTTCCCCGGCCGCATTCTGCACGCGCATGATTTTCGTGACGCCTTAGAGTTCAAAGACGAAGATATTTTGCTCATCGGCAGTAGTTATTCAGCCGAAGACATTGGCACGCAGTGCTATAAGTATGGTACCAAATCAGTCACTATCAGCTATCGCACGCAAGCACTCGGCTATGATTGGCCAGAGGGCATCAAAGAAGTGCCTTTGGTCACCCATTTTGAAGGAGATGTAGCGCACTTTGCCGATGGTAGCAGCCAAAAATTTGATGCCGTTATTATGTGTACTGGTTACCTGTTTCATTTCCCCTTTATGCCCGATGAATTACGTCTGCAAACGCATAACTGCTTATATCCAGCCAACTTGCACAAAGGGATTTTTTGGCAGCCAAACCCAAAGCTCATTTATTTAGGTATGCAGGATCAGTATTTCACCTTTAATATGTTTGACGCTCAAGCATGGTATGCACGCGATGTGATGATGGGCGATATCGAATTGCCTGAATTGGTACACCGTGAAGCAGATGAGAAAAAGTGGTTGGCAACTTACGCGAAGTGCGTGACGGTCAGTGACTCAATCGACTTTCAAGCCGCTTATATTCGTGATTTAACCAATGCGACCGATTATCCAGAATTTGCGGTTGAAAAACAGGGTGAAATCTTAAAAGAGTGGCAAAAAGACAAAGCTGATAATATTATGACCTTTAGAGAAAGGGCGTATCGCTCTACGTTAACAGGCACGCTATCGCCTGAGTTGCCAGAGCCTTGGTTGGATGTCCTTGATGACTCGCTTGAGCATTTTTTGAACTTAACCTTCGTTAAGCCTAAAAAGCGTAAAAAAGTATCGTAAATAGTAAAAGTGTCAGATTCCAAAAAGCCAAACACATTTATACAAGGTGTTTGGCTTTTTTTGTACTTATACTTATATTTAGGAGCTGTGTTAATGGTTTAGCCTATCACCTACTTTTGCCTTTATCGCTGTTTTTAACTTCGGTACAGATGCCACGCCAAATACAACATGAGTATCCCTACCAAAGCATCGAGTATATTCCATGCTTTTGGTTTGGCAAATAATGGTTTGAGTAATCGCGCCCCATAACCCAACGCAAAAAAGAAAAAGAATGAGGCGCTGACTGCACCGACTGCAAATGCCAGCTTACTACTAGCACCCGTTGAAACCATGCCAACGAGTACCAATGTATCTAAGTAAACGTGTGGGTTGAGCCAAGTAAAGCCAAAACATAATAGCAGGGCTTTTTTTAAGCTGGTGACGACTTGTCCCTCGACGGTGAGTGCATGTGTGACGCGCACACTGGCATATAAGCTCTGCAATCCATAGCCTAGCAAGAATACGACGCCAGCGAATTTTGCGATATTGACCACTTGCGGATATTGCGCCGTAACCGCGCCAAAACCGCCAACGCCAGCAGAGATTAACAGCGCATCACTGACCGTGCAAAATAAGCAGACAAAAAATATGTGCTCGCGTTTGAGTCCTTGTTTGAGTACAAAGGCGTTTTGTGAGCCAATCGCGATGATGAGCGATAGCCCAAGTAAGAATCCAGAGGTGTAGTCGGTCGCATTCATAATAGTGTGCTTAGCAGGGGGCGGATGAGAGGTGTTGACATTTTGCTTACTGGCAGAGCGGTAAAAAGCTGTTAAGATACGCTATTGGATAAATCTATGCAATATAAGCGTGCACGGGACGAGGGGCAAGGTAGGTCATGGTGGTAAGTCTGACAAGAATGCTAAAGTCATTTGGGCAAGCTCAAGATGACCTGCCAACGCTAGCAGCCAAAAATGCTCAGGAGATGGCTATCAGTCAAGATATAGAGGTGACTGATAATAATAGTAAAAACAATGATAAAAACGATCAAGCTGTCAGTCAGCGTTCTGTACTGACGCCGCCTGAGCGCAGCGAACGTATTTGTGATGCTTTGGCGCAAGTGAGTGATATCAGAACGCCGACACCATTGACTGATCGCTACCTGTCCAATCGCGCTCAGATGCGCCCGACCAATAGACCGCCTTTTGACCCAGATACCTTGTGGTATCTCAAACATGGACGCTGCCCGATTATGACTGAGCTTGTTGATGTGGTCGATGAAGCCACCCTAAACGCCATGCCCATCGAGGCGGTTGCGATACTAGACCGTATCAATGGTAAGTTAAAACGCTATCGTGAGTGGAGCAGTGAGCTCAATGAGCAGCAACAACAGCAACATAATGAACGCCAATTTGTCATCGATAAGCTGGTGTCAGAGAGCATTCCAGAAGCCCTCCATCATTATGAGCAGCTACAGCGTTTTAGCCCGCACCGTACCAAAAACAATATGGTGCAAGGAAAAATGACGGCAGGTGACATGTTGACGGATTTATTTTTAGAGATTGATTATGAGCTTGATGAATTGTTAGATGAGCTGCATCAAACGGTGATGAATCGTTTGGCTTCAACGCACCGTTATGTCAAAAGCCGGACAAAAAGTTAATTACTAATAGATAATGGCTGTTAATTGACATTATAAAATTAACATAATCTAGAGCTGTGATTGAATTGGGGACACGCCCTAACATGGTTTTCACACAAGTGACGCAATGCATAACAATATAGGGCTTTAATAGAGCCTTATTTTTTTGTTTAATAATAACTATCTATCTTATTTAGCATAATAAGAAGTTTACCAAGCCATTTAGCCAAACCATTTTATTCAACAATTAGGATACTCTAATGACTCAAGTTACTGCGATGTTTGTCATGTTCATTTTATATGGAGTGTTACCAGTAGCTGGGTTATATCTGGGGTATCGTGGTATCAAAAAAATGACTGCGCCTAAAATGCTTGAGTACAAAGCGATGCCGCAATTGGGTTACATCCCAGAAAAAAGCTTGCCTGTTGAAGTCAAAACAGCACTTGACCAAATCAATGAAAAAGGGGAGAAGCTGCGGGTTATTTATGGCGATACCAATAATGATGGCAAGATAGACGATAAAGACACGGTCAATGAAACCTACATTATGATTCAAAACCTAATGGACAGGCATGTGCCACTTGCTGTGACTGACTATCGCCGCTTGCATGACCTAGATGTGGGCGATGGCGCGCGCGCTGACACGACCAAAATCAAGCACTCTAATGTGACTGGAAAAGAAGCGCTATTAGATGTATTACGTACCATTAATACTCAGTTTGATGATTTACTGAATGCCTCTTATCACCAAGATGGTCAAAAGCTGCTGGCGACCAACCGCTATCTACAAAAACGCTTTAATAATCCTGCTGCTACTGCAGATATGCAAAAGCTCGATAGCAATGTTAGTAGTTTCAGTAGTGCTAATACCGATATGGAAATTAAAGCGATTGAAAATCCAACTGGCGCAACTGGTAAGAATGTGAGTGCTGAGAATATTAAACTGTAAAGGCAAAGTGGTGTGATTAAACGATGAAGAGTAAGGGTATATGAGCATCTTAATAGGCATTGGCATTGTAACGACCGTTACCACCTTCTATTTGGGTAAAAAAGGCTGGCATGCGCTGCACAAAGCGGTCGGTATTTCGCCAGGTGTACTCACTTATCAGGATTATGATGCACCGTTGTCCTTGTCCAAACTCAGTTGGCAGCAACTAAACTTAAATAAAAAACACCTGAAAAATTTGTCAGAGCTACAGCTGCGCCAATTAAAACGTATCGATGAAAAAGTAACCTGCTATCAAGCGTATCAAAAATCACTACAAGCTCAGCATAAAACGCCTGCCGCAACCGAGCAACAGTTTGTATTGAATAAGATGTTGCACACTAGGCTGCCTGAAATGCTTGCCAGTCATCATCATCTAGCGAATATTAATATAAGCACTGACAATGCGGATAATGAAAAAAAGGCGGAAGCCAATCAGTTATTACAGCAGGTATTTAATAATATTGAGCAGCGTCTAGATAGATTATTAGAACAAATGGAAAGTCAGCAGTTGCAAGAGCTACGAGTAATGAAGAATTATATTAATAGCCACGATAGCTAAATATAAGTCGTCAGGTTGACAGCTACCTTTTATATTATTTCTATAAAAAAAGCTGCCAATGATGAATAATCATTGGCAGCTTTTTTGTGGTCTACTTTAAAGCGATAACTTTAAAACGATACCATTCACAAAAATTAGAGTAGCAAGGAAAACAAGTGCAAGTACTACACATTGTAGACTAAACGAGTTTGACGCAGCTAATCGTATTTTTTGGGTTTGGTATCACTTAACGCTTGTCGTTGCGGTCACGAGTGTTACGTGTACCACGGCTGGCAGGGCTAGCACTGCTTTTAGGCTTTGCACTGCTATTGCGAGTGTCGCTACCACTGCGGCTATCGCTACGACTGTCAGTAGCACGACGCGCTTTAAGAGGCTTGCTTCTGATACGCTCTTGCTTCTCTTTCGCTGCGCCATGCAGACCGGTACCATAACGAGGACGCAAGCTCACTAAATCGGTCAACGTATTGATGTCTTTTCTGTCGAGTTCTAAGAAACGACCAGTACGTAGCTCTTTTGGTAGGGCAATCGTGCCGTAGCGTGTGCGCAGTAGACGGCTTACTTTCAGGCCTTGTGATTCAAACAAGCGACGTACTTCACGGTTACGACCTTCTTTTAGTTGGACGTGATACCACTTATTGACGCCTTCACCACCGCCTTCTTTGATATCTTCAAACTTTGCAAGGCCATCTTCTAGCATGACGCCAGCCGTCAATGCACGGGCAATCTCAGGCGTGACTTCACCCAATACACGTACTGCGTACTCGCGAGTGACTTCACCAGACGGATGCATCAAGCGATGCGCCATCTCACCATCATTGGTAAACAATAATAGCCCAGTTGAATTGATGTCCAAGCGACCAACCATCACCCAGCGATCATGAGTCAGTTTTGGTAAACGCTCAAAAACGGTTGGACGGCCTTCTGGATCTTTAGCAGAGCAGACTTCGCCTTCAGGTTTGTAGTAAGCGATAACACGGCGACGCTTCTCGTTTTCAGAGGTGTATTTAATCTGACGACCATCAACGCGAATCTCGTCGCCTTGCTCGACGCGATCACCAATGGTCGCAGGTCCGTTATTAACAGTAACACGCCCTGATTTTATGACTTCTTCCATTTGACGACGTGAGCCAAGACCCATACGGGCGAGGGCTTTCTGTAATTTTTCATCTTTCATAATCATGTCCTTGAGTCGGTGGGTTTACATTTCTCAATGTAAAAAATTGGATTGACTATTCTACGCTATTTTGATGACTTTAGCACGCAAACCAGTATCTACAAACGGTATCAATTTATCGTTTTATATTAATAAAAGAAAGTTTGCTAAATTAAAAGATATTTCCAAAATAAAAGTTGATTAAGTTTTGATAAAAGTAAGATATTTGCACACAAATGCTTATATTTATATTTTTAATAAAACAGTGGTTTCTTTGAATATTATTAAGATCAGTTAAGCAGCATAACCAATACCAAATTTATATTTTTGACAGCATGAACCCTAAGAAATACTGCTAACTCCGTTGAATATGTCTGCCGATTTAGATTTTTCTGTCTTTTTGTTTTTATCGATATGCGCTATACACCTTTTTTGAAAAGGGTTTACATAAAATAAATTAACTAAAAAAAATGTTCTTACATCAATGTTTATAAATATTGCGTTATGTATAGTTTAGGTGTATATTCAATAAATACATCCTTTTTTATGAATATATTGATAGCAGCAAGGCACTTATTTTTGATTCACGAATATAAATATGAGTAACTGTTATGGTTTATAAATATTTCATTTCTGTACAAAAGCGCTCCTTAATAGCGAGTGCATCTTGCTTATTGCTGACAGTATTGCTCAGCAGTTGCACAATAAATTCAGGACTTCAGTCTGGAAAATTACCCGAGTCAGGGACATTCACTGCAGAAAACGGTCTACAATTCTATATCCAACCTTTGAGTTTGGCTAATCTACCACCTAAAGAAGCCGTCATCCTTGATCGAGATTTATATCATTTAGTAAAAACATCTGGGCGTGTCAGCCATGGCATTGCTAAAGGGGATGTTCTCAATATTATCCTGACCAATTATCCAGATATTAATGCCTCAACGTCTAGTCTGACTGTTGACCAGCAAGGGTTTATACAATTCCCCTTAATAGGGAGAGTCAAAGCCAGCGGTCTCAGTGTGCCGCAGTTCACTGCCACTTTGCAAAGCAAGCTTCAACGCTATCTCAAATACTCAGATCCTCAGGTCAAAATCATCAACTACCGTGGTAGTAAGTTTTTCGTGGATGGTGAAGTCAAGCAGTCTGGTGAGTTTGTTATCGCAGATGTGCCTATCTCAGTATATGGCGCTATTTCTATGGCGGGTGGTACGACTGATACGGGTGATTCAAACCATATCGTATTAAACCGTCAAGGCAAAAGTTACAAGCTCGGTATCCAATCATTGAATCAAGTGGGGCTGTCTGCCAATCAAATATACTTACAAGACGGCGATGCTATTCATGTCAATAGCCAAAGCCGCAATAAGGTCTATGTATTGGGAGAATTTGGCAAAATTGAGCCCGTTGCTATTCCTGAGCAAGGGCTGAGTCTAGCGCATGTATTAGGTGAGTCAAATGGGTTGAATTCTAATACAGCCAATGCGGCCAAAGTATATATCGTTCGGGATAATCCAAAGTATCAATACACCAATATTTATTATGTCGACATGCAAAGCATTACCAGTTTTGCCTTGGCCAGTCGTTTTGACATGCAAGCCAATGACATTCTTTATGTTGATCCAACTGGCTTGGCGCGCTGGAATCGTATTATTAGCGCCATACTGCCTTCAACATCAGCAATCAATGTGATTTCAGGGATATAGGAGTCAGTCATGGGAGCGTTTGATCAGATCTTGGTCGTTTGTGTTGGCAATATATGCCGCAGCCCGATGGCCGCTGCCATATTAACGGCATATTACCCAGAAAAGCACATTGACTCTGCTGGTCTGTCAGCGCTTGTAGGTCACGCAGCTGATGCCAAAGCGATTGCATTGATGGCTACTCATAATATAGACATCAGTGCTCATATCGCCAAGCAAATTAATGAAGCATTAGTCAGTCAGATTTAATTTTGACGATGACAACCAGCCAAACCAAATGGATTGAAAGTCAGTGGCCGCACTGTCGCGGAAAAACCTTTCGAATAGGGCATTGGCTTGATAAAGATATTGCTGACCCTTATCAGCAGGATGACTCAGCATTTGAGAAGAGTAGACAAGATATTATCGCTAGTCTTGAACAATGGACTGACAAGATTAGCGACGCGCCATCGATTAGAGCGTTGAAGTTCAGCGAATGCTATTAAACGATCAACATTGAGCGATGAGTATATGGTTATGAATAATATGGATTCAAAAGACCTATCAACGTCTACGGGCGAAAAAAACAATGACGACATCGATTTAATGGCGCTGGTTTTAGTATTGTTACGTGGTTGGAAAATCATTGCTCTCATGGCGATATTAGGGCTTTTACTAGGGCTTTTGTATACCCGCTATGTGAATCCCATCTATAAATCAGATGCGCTGATACAGATTGAAGAAAATACTCAAGGAATAGAGGCGTTTGGCGAGAGTATCTCAGAGCTGGTTGGTGCAGAAGTCAGCAAAGCGGAGACAGAAGCAGAGCTGATACGATCACGTATGATATTGGAGCCAGTGGTTGAGCTATTGCACCTACGCATTAAGCTAACAGATCCCAATATCGGTCATCTTGATAGAATAAAAAGCAATCGTACTTACACGCAATTAAACACACCGGATGATGTGTCTCTTGATACCGAAAATGGCATAGTAAAAGTCCGCCAATTTGATGTATCACCAGCGTACTTGAACCAACCTTTCACACTAACAAAATCTGCTACAGGGTTTGTTTTGAGCAATGGGTTTGATGAATTCAAAGGTCAGCTTGGTCAGGCGCATCAGTTCAAAGGATTGGACGGTCAGATTAATATCACTGTCACAGAGTTACCTGCTGATGGTTACCCAATTAATATTAGTAAGCAGACGATAAAGGCTGCGACTGACGCTATCAACGGCGCCTTATCCGTTGAAGAAAAAGGTCAAAAAACGGGTATTATTCAGCTGTCGATGACGGGTCCTAACCAAGAGCAAATCACGACTATACTCAATCAGATCGTCCAATCTTACGTCGATCAAAACCAATCTCGCGGTTCTGAAGAAACGACTAAAACACTTGCTTTTATGGAAACGCAGATACCTCTATTAAAAGAAAAATTAGAGACTTCTGAAGCACTGTTTAATGACTTTCGTAAAAAATATGGCACGATTGATGTGGGTAAAGAAGCCGAGTTGTTATTGAATGAGAAGTCTCGCATCGATGAGCAGCTCAATGAGCTTAAACTCAAAAAAGCAGACCTGACCACTTATTACACCGAAGAACATCCACTGGTCATTCAAATTAATGAACAGCTCAAAGTGCTCAATAATAGAACAAGAGAGATAGATAATACCATTGCAGGTCTACCTGAAATACAGCGAGAGTTTCTAAAGCTATCAGAAGATACGGCAATCAATCGAGAAATCTATCTGACGCTGCTCAAAAATTATGAGCAACTTAAAATCGTCAAGGCTGGTCAAATCGGCTATGCCCGTATTATCGATTCACCGACCAGTACCTTTAATGCCATTGCACCAAATAAACTACAAATCCTGATGCTGACCACATTGATAGGCATGATGTTTGGGGTGATGCTGGTGCTCTTGAAGAACCTTATTAGAAATGTCGTAAAAGATCCAGAGCATTTGGAGACCACTACGGGCATCCCTGTCATTGCAACGATTCCACGCTCACCCTTACTGTCGAGGTTGAGTAAAAAGAAGAATACCACCCCTCGCATGCTCGCTCATGTTGATCACAGTAGTTTGAGTTATGAGGCGATCAAAAGTTTAAGAACCAATTTGATGTTTGGTATGCCAATGGGGACAGCGGTCGGGCAGCCCGCGCAAGTCATATTGATTACTGGGGAGAGCCCTGGTGTCGGCAAGTCGTTTATCGCTGCCAATTTATCAGAGGTATTTGCCCAGCTCAACAAAAAAGTCTTGGTCATCGATGGGGACATGCGCTTAGGTGAGCTGCATAAAATGTTTAATATGAGCCAACATGATGGTCTTGCCGATTATTTGTTGCAGGATAAAAAGCATTTTTCTCCGATTGATGGTACTCGATCAGACAGTGAGGTCTCTAGCTTAGGGGTCGAAAGCTTTATTCATCCCACTGGTATGGAGTTGATCGATTTCATACCGCGCGGACGGCAGCCGCATAATCCTACCTCCTTATTGATGGGCGAAAAATTCAATCATTTGATGGCAGAATTAAAAACTCAATACGATTATATTGTCATCGACTCACCCCCGATATTGGCGGCGTCAGATGCTATGGTACTTGCGCAACATGCAGACAAAGTACTCATCGTTACGAAGTTTAATCATTCAATAGAAGGGCAACTGGTTTATGCGATCAAGCAAATGAATAAAGCCAATGTACAAGTAGATGGCATTATTCTCAATGATGTACAGCAGGGTCTTATGGATAAATATAGCTATCATTATCATTATGCCTATGGAGATAACCACTAGTTTGCGTGGTAGTCGCTTATAAGCAAACCAACTTAATTGGGTGGATATTATGTTGATAAAAACAGAGTCAAACAATGCTTATCAATCGTCCAGTGGTTTTAATCAATGGTCGAAGCGTGTGGCTCTGTATTTATTGTCATTACCACGCCTGACTAAAAGCACCCTCTTATTTAGTATAGATTTTGCTATGTCGATCTTCTGCCTATTATTGGCATTGATGCTACGACAAGGATATGTGGCTTCTCATATCAGTCTTGCAGCATTGGCTTTTTATGCATTCGTGCCGGTTGCTAGCTTATATCTTATTGGTTTTTATCGCAGCGCCTCTCGAGGGTTTTTTGATGCAGTGATGGGTCGTGTGCTGCAACTGTTTTTTTTACTTATTATTGTTTATCAAGTCATCATTTATTTGAGCCCATCAGCGACAATACCGCGCTCAGCCCCCGTTATATTTTTATTTCTATTTTTTATTTGGCTGTGGAATAGTAGGCTCATGATCCGCGCGTTACTGAAACGTCTACAGGGTACAGGTCAAAACCGTCGTCCAAATGCCTGTTGTGACAATGTGATTATCTATGGTGCAGGAGAAGCTGGTAGAGAGTTGCTAGAAAGTTTGAGGCATTCTTATCAGTACAATGTGGTGGCATATATCGATGATGACCCGCAGCTTACTGGGGCCTATTTACATGGCAAACAAATATATGCAGCTCACGCGCTTCCGTGGTTGATAGAAAAACTCAATGTGGCGCAGGTGATTTTGGCCATGCCCTCTATGAGCCGTGGTCGTAAAAAACAGATTATGGACAGTCTGTCAGGTATCTCCGTTAAGATAAAAGACTTGCCAAGCTTACGTGAGCTTGCTGATGAGATAGTAACTGTCAGTCATATACGACCCGTTGACATATTAGATGTGCTCGAACGAGAAACGGTGGAACCTGTTGCGGAGTTGCTACAAAAAAACATCACGGGTAAAAACGTTCTCGTTACAGGGGCAGGTGGTTCAATCGGTAGTGAGCTGTGTCGGCAAATCATCAAAAATAAACCTAAATGCTTAGTGCTATATGAACAGTCTGAGTATGCTTTATACACCATAGATCAAGAACTTAGTAACCTCAAAAAAGCGGATGCTGATTATCAAAATATTGAGATTATTAGCATTATCGGCAGTGTCAGTAACGAAAAAAAATTAATCAATATATTCGAAAAAAACCATATAAAAACGATTTATCACGCTGCAGCCTATAAGCATGTGCCTATTGTTGAGTCCAATCCCTTTGAGGGCACCATCAATAATACCAAAGGCACCTACCATTGTGCCCGTGCTGCGATACAGGCTCGCGTTGAGACTTTTGTGCTGATTTCTACTGACAAAGCCGTGCGACCTACCAATGTCATGGGAGCGTCCAAACGCTTGGCTGAGCTGGTCTGCCAAGGATTGAGCCAAAGTAACAGTCAGACTTGTTTTAGCATGGTGCGTTTTGGCAATGTTTTAGGGTCATCAGGCTCTGTGGTGCCGTTATTTACCAAACAGATTGAGCAAGGCGGTCCGATCACCATCACTCATCCAGACATCACACGCTATTTTATGACGATTCCAGAAGCGGCCAGTTTGGTTATTCAGGCAGGTGCGATGGCATTCGGTGGTGAAGTGTTTGTGCTTGATATGGGCGCGCCCGTCAAAATTGTTGATCTGGCAAAACGTATGATTCGTTTGACAGGTTGTGAGCTAAAAGATGATAGCAATCCCAATGGTGATATCGAAATCGTATTTACTGGCTTGAGACCGGGTGAAAAGCTCTACGAGGAGTTAATCATTGGTGAAGACAATATCGAACCTACTTTTCATCCATTGATTATGCAAGCAATGGAGCACAGCTTTCCTTTACAAGATATCGAAAATATTTTATTTGAATTTGCAGAAAAAGCAAAGCAGCAGGATGTGGTCTGGCTGAAAACACAGTTTAAGTTTTTTGTCGAAGGTTACCGAGAAGGATCTGATAAAGATGTCGAGGTAGAGAAAGTAGATACCACACTGACAGATGAAATGGGTTAATAGAGAGAGGCGCGCTGTCATAAATTCCTTACAAGTTCTGTGAGTCACTAAATTGGACAATATGTCATGAGCTCTGGAGTATTTTCATCGATACAGAGCACAATAAACAGGTTGAAAACCAGTCACTTTGTGCGAGATGTGGTCATGGTCGGTGGCGGGATTGCTGCTGGACAGGCCATCGCTATGATTTTTATGCCATTTCTCACCAGACTGTATAGACCTGAGGATTTCGGTATCGCTGCTGCCTTTACTGCTATCGTCAGTATTATTACTCCGATTGCCACTATGGGCTATGCAAATGCAATCGTGATGCCAGACAGTGACGAGGATGCTGCGGCAATTGCCCGATTGTCCATATTGCTCAGTGTGGTTATAGCTGTCCTCTCATTCATTGTTGTCTATGTCGGCAAGTTTCATTTGGCAAGTTGGATGGGTATGGAAAGCACGCCAAACATGCTATATCTCATACCATTAACGCTATTAGTCGGTGCCTTTCTTTCTGTCGCTGATCAGTCTGCTATTAGAGTGGGCTTATTTAAAGCGAAAGCTCGGGCTTATGTGGAAAGCAAGCTTGTGACAGATAGCAGTAAGCTGATAGGCGGTATGCTCGCGCCTTCTAGTATGTTGCTTATTTTATTAACGATAGCAGGGCAGCTCACAAACTTTATTATGCAGATGCTTCGTGTACCTAGAGTAGGTGTATTAAATGTCCGTCATTGGTTTGGCACTGAGGGTGTTCGACATGCCGCGATATCGCAGCGTGATTTTGCGATATATCGTATGCCACAAAGTATCCTGAATGCGGCTTCAGTGGGGTTGCCAACTATCTTGTTAGCGTCATTATTTAGTGCCTCTTCTGCAGGGCAGTATTCGTTGGCTGTTCTTGTGCTTGGTGCACCCGCGATGCTGTTAGGTCAGGCAGTTGGAGAGGTCTTCTATCCAAAAATTACGCGTGCCATCACAGCAAATTCACCTGAGGCTTATCAATTTTTATTAAAAGTGACGTTGATTTTATTGGTGGTAGGTATTGTGCCATTCGGTACGGTGTTCGTTTTTGGCGATTATCTTTTTTCTTTAGTGTTCGGTGCAGAGTGGGCATTGGCAGGTAGTTATTCGCAGTGGCTGTCTATTTGGCTTTTGACCAGTTTAGTGTCTGGTGCGAGTACTGCGGCATTGCCAGCATTACGTTTACAGCGATTCCTTTTGATTAGAGAAGTGTTCGCAGTGGTATTTCGTGCTGCAGCGCTGTATGTAGGTTTTTACGTTTTTGAGTCAGATATGATAGCCATTGCCCTTTTCTCATTTGTTGGGGTTTTGCTCAGTTTATCTATCATTTATGTCGCTTTTCGGCGTCTTGTTCATATCGATGAAGTGGAGCAGTAGGTACGTTTTTTGACTGCTTTGAATGTTACAAAGGATATGTATGAGAAGTCTCAACTTGAGAGGCTCACTATGATTTCGGTTATTATCGCTGCATTTAATGCCGCTGCTACTATTGATCGTTGTATTAATAGTATTGACGTTGCGAAAAAGAATCACGACATTGAGCTGATAGTCATTGACGATGGCTCTAAAGATCATACTGCTAGCCTATTGCATAGCTGGGCGAGTGCTAGGTCATGGATTACGGTGAAATCTCAAAAAAATGCAGGCGTGGCAGAGGCTCGTAATACTGGGCTCGATATCGCAACCGGCAATTACATCGTTTTTATAGACGCGGATGACACCATTGATGATTGGTATTTTGATTTTGTCTTTGAACAAGCTGTAGATCGAGATGTCGAGATGTCGAGATGTTGGCATTTGGTCATAAACGCATGATGCTGGATGGCTCTGTTATTGAGCGTCCTAATAGTGCGGCAGAATACTCACGGCAAGATATCGAAATGCTACAACTGAGAGTGACAGAGAATAGACATATATATTGGTACGCTTGCACCAAGGTGTATAGCAAAAATTTAATTGCAGAGCTGCGTTTCGATAGCGACGTCAAATTTGGTGAGGATGGTATTTTTAATATCGCATGTCTAAGCAAAGCGAATCGTTTATCGGTGCTGCCAGACTGTCCATACAACTACTATGAAAATGCGACCTCTATAACAAGCTCACAATATAAATCAGGGCTTTTGGAATCCATTGAAGCGGACTATACAGCCAGAGTCAGGATACATGATTGGTCGATCAGTGCTACTGAAAAGCAAGTGCTATTATCGGACTTTGCTCGTAGTTATGTCGAGCATATGCTGCCATATTTACTCAACAACTTGGCGCATATTGATATGAAAAAACGTCGTGCAGAGTTGATAAGAATACGCCAGTCTTTCGTTTATCAGCACTGTTTGCCGCATTATTATCAACGACATCCAGCACGCGGCATTCGTATCTTGATTTTATGTTTTTCACGGCGTTGGTATGTTATGACGCTGGTTTTTCTTCAACTGTCTTGGTCTAAAGAAAAGGTGAAAAAATATGCTTAATATTGATTTGTTGCCTCAGCCTTTACGCAGTGATGAAAAAGGCCAAAAGCGCTGTTGTTTGCTGCAACAGACAACAGCTAACGGGCAAATGACTGAGAAGGCATTGTGGTTTGTATATCCAGCGAACTTGCCAATGCCAGAAGACGATGATTGTGATGCTTATTTACTGGCCACATTGTTGCCCGCGATGCAGATGCGAGCAGCCATTCATGTGCATGGTAGCGTGTCGCATGAGCTATTAGCCAACCTGACAGAGCTACAGTATGTTTGGAATAAGTGGTTACCAGAGCGTTATTTTTTGATTGATATACAAGTTGATCGTATAAGAGAGAGCGACGTACAAGTAGATGGTGCGATTGCTGCATTTTCTGGTGGCGTTGATGCTCAGTTTACCGCTTATCGTCATGCGACAGGCAGAGCAGGATACGCCACACGAAATATTAAAGCAGGGGTTTTTGTGCATGGCTTTGATATACCTCTAGATGATACAGAAGGATTTGCTGGCGCGGCAAAAACAGCGGCAAACACACTCGCAGATATCAATATCGATTTGGTCATTGTGAAAACAAATATTCGAGGACTTTGGGACATCAACTGGGAAGACTATCATGCTGCTGCTATTGCCTCAGTATTATGCGGCTTGAAACGATATGCAGAAATTGGGCTCATTGGTAGTGGTGATTCTTATGATGTATTAATTAGTCCTTGGGGCTCACACCCAATCACTGACCCGCTGCTAAGTTCTGGCGACTTTAGACTCATTCATGATGGTGCAGGCTTTAGTCGTTCAGAGAAGCTTCAAACTCTTTCAGCATGGCCTTTGGGTATTGAAGGCCTGCGTTTCTGTTGGGCGGGTGATCAAAATGATAGCAACTGTGGTCGCTGTGAGAAATGTGTTAGGACGCGTCTCAATTTTTTGGTTGCAGGTATAGATAACCCTCAATGTTTTAGCGAGCCCATGGACTCATCACTTTTTAAATCAATGGCTCTAAAGGGCAGGGCTGTCAGCATAGATTGGAAGTTAATTCGTCATGAGATGATTAAAACGGGTAGAGGTCTTGAATGGCTGCCATACATTGAAAAAGCACTCAAACGTAAACCGCCTCCTAACTTGAATAGATTGTTTCCTGTTGGCTCAAGGCGTCGTATGTGGGTGAAGAAGCTGTTAATGAGAAACGAATAAGGGAGCATTAAAAATGAATATTGCTGCTATAAAAAAGCTCATTCCGCTCAGATTAAAAAAACACTTAGCCGCTTATATGGGGGCGAGAGGTTTACCGTTACCAACTGGTAAACGGTGCTTTATTTTTCTTGCCGCTGACTATGGCAATATTGGTGATATTGCTATTTCTCACGCGCAAAAGCAGTATTTGCAACGTGTGCTGACGGATTATGATGTTGTTAGTGTTGCTATCAGTCAAACCAGATTTGTGCTCAATTCCATTAAACAACAAATAAAAGAGACGGATATCGTCACTATCATTGGCGGCGGTAATATGGGTGGCACGTATCCTGATATTGAGGAGCTGCGCCAATTAGTCATCAAGTCATTTCCTGCCAATCGTATCGTTTGTTTTCCTCAGACACTAGATTGGAATGATTCTATTCAATCTAAACGTGCCTTGCAGCGTATTGTGAAAGTTTACGCCAAGCATCCAGATATACATGTTTTTGCCAGAGAGTCGATAACAGCGGCAAAACTCATCGAGCTTTTTGCTGAGTACAGTAATGTGCATATTGGTCTCGTACCAGATACTGTGATGAGCGCGAATGCAACAGTGCTGGGTACGACAGATTGCTTAGCGCCTTCAGGTATTTTGCGCTGCTTACGAGATGACAAAGAAGCCGCATTATCAGCTGAGCAATACGCCATGATAGACAAAGCCTTAGCAGATACTGGCTATCAAATTGAAAAGACCGATACACACGCTGGTGGTTCGCAACTCGATGAGGCACATTGCACAAAATTACTGACGGACAAGCTTAGCCAGTTTCGTGCTACAAAATTGGTCGTGACTGACCGGCTGCATGGCATGATTTTATGTCTGCTATCGGGTACGCCGTGCTTGGTACTCCCGAACTCCAATCATAAGATAAGACAGACGCAGTTGGACTGGTTAGGCGGTCATCCAAGGCTGGTGTTTTTAGAATTGGAAGAGATTGCTGATATTGCAACATTCATCGATAGCCTCCTGTCCCTGCCTCACGGTACGATGGATGAGTCGCCAGTTGATATAGCTGAGTATGATGACCTAAAAAAAGCGCTAGTAGCGATATGACGACTATCGAAACGCCATTAGTGAGTGTCATCGTACCAGTGTATAACGTTGCGTCATATATCGATGCTTGCTTAGCATCCATCAAGCAGCAGACTTATCAGAATATTGAAATTATCGTTGTAGAAGATTGCTCCACTGATGATTCAAAACAAGCACTTGCGTCACATCTCATAGATGAACGCATCAAAGTCATTCAGCATCATAAAAACAGCGGTCTTTCTGCGGCACGTAATACTGGTATCAAGTCTGCGATAGGCGAATACATGATGTTCGTTGATTCTGATGACACTATAGACCCTCGCTTGGTGGCAGCGTGTGTGGATTGTGCGCTCACCGAGAATGCAGAGGTCGTGACGTATGGCTTTACGCCATTCAAAGATGGCATCACAGAGACAGATCTGCCGTATCCCGCTAGCAATTTAGCATTTGAGGCAACCAAAATAGACGGCTCATATTTTAGCTTACCGCATTTTGCATGGCTCAAATTTATTAAATCTAGCGCAGTGCGGTCTGCCTCGTTACAGTTCCCAGTGGGTCTGTACTACGAAGACTGGCCTTTTCATTGGCATCTTGGCTTAGCTACTAATATTAAGTATCACCTGCCCATTGATTTTTATCTATACAGACAGCGTGGCACGTCGATCACAGGGTCAACAGATAAAAAGCTATTAGACCTTTTCGTTATCCATGCAGAAGTCATCAGTTTAGTAGAGGACTATCAAGCGGATGAGGTTAAAAAAGCACTCGCCAATAAAATTAAACAAAGTCATTGGAGTATCCTTACTCGTATAGATAATGACTATTTAGCAGCTGCATTGGCACAAGCTAAAAAAGCAGATAAAACGTTACGACTAAAAGGTTATAAGAGCGATTTGACCGTAAGAAATATGATGATTAGTAATATCGTACGTATGCCGACTCAAGTTGCCTTGCTGATGTTACAGGTGCTTCGTCAAGCGCTAGGCAAAAGAGCAAGGGTTAAAGATCAAGAGAAAATAGATTCAGAATAGTTTTGAAAAATACGTTTGGTTTTATGGCTTCTTAATAGGTAAAGAGATGACTGTTCAGAGAGTGCTACACATCGTGGGGAAAATGGATCGGGCTGGGGCAGAGACCATGCTCATGAATCTATATCGTCATATAGATCATAGCCAGATTCAGTTTGATTTTATCACTTTTACCGACGAGGTCGGTGACTATGATGCTGAAATAATAGCGCTGGGCGGTAGGATTATACCGATTTTAGCGGATCATTCATTAGCGCGTATGTGGAAGCTTAAAAACTTCCTTAAACAACACCCTGACTATCAAATCGTTCATGCTCACATGCTATTAAACAATGCTTTTCATCTGCTGGCTGCTAAAGGTGCTGGCGTGCCGCATCGCATTTCACATTCTCATAGCACCAGTAATGGGAAAACCAATATTGTTAAAAAAATATATGAACAATGGGCATTCATTACCAATCGTAAATTGGCCACGGATAAAATGAGTTGCGGTGAACAAGCGGCAAATTACCTATTTGGCAGCATAAAAGATGTGTGGCTACTGCCCAATGCTGTGGACATAAAACAGATGATGACAGTCGCTAACCAATCAAGACAGTATATCGACCAAGAATTTGGCGATGAGGGGCTAAAAATCATCCAAGTTGGTCGTCTAAATGAGGTTAAAAACCATCAGTTTTCTTTAGAGGTCGCTGAGCAGTTAAAAAAATATCAGGTTGCCTTTACCTTATATATTGTTGGACAAGGTTCATTGGAGGCGAGGCTCAGGCAACAAGTAGCAGATAAGTCACTCCTAGATACGGTCAAGTTTTTGGGGATACGTACGGATATCACAGAGTTAATGGCCAGCGCCGACTATATGATCATGCCTTCGTTGCACGAGGGTTTCCCTGTCGTCTTGGTCGAGAGCCAAACAGTTGGGTTAAAAGCGTTGGTTTCTGACCAAGTATCGCCTGAAGTAGATTTAGGACTTGGATTAGTACAGTTTTTACCGATTCACTCAGCCAAGGATTGGGTTGATTGCTTATTAGCATCTAAACAACCAAAGCCCAATGAAAAAGACATAACCGCAGCGCTGAATTTATATGGATTTAGTGCTGCTACCAATGCGCAAATACTAATGCAAAAGTACTTGAATATGTGACAAAGTGGTTGCTTCTTATCTATGGTCGTTTCAAGGTAGTTTGGACGGAATGAGAAAAAAGCGAGGTGGATAGGAAGGCTATAGCTATATAGGTACTGGACGGTACAAAAGATACTAGACGGTGTAAACCTGCCACTATATCCGATTTATATAAGATTGACGACATTTACTTTTATAGAGGGTTAAATGCTTCCATACCTGCTGGTTCTTAGCCTTGTTATTTTTTGGATCGTACTGGAGAAAAAATCTCTCAATCGTACGTCTTTTTGGCTGCCTCTAATTATATTAACATTGTTTGCAGGTCTTCGTAGCTACCGAGTCGGTACGGATACAGGAAACTATACGAGAAATTTCAACAGTCAATTGAATGCCGAATACTTTAGGTTCAACGAAGACATTGAGTTCGGTTATCAGTTATTAGAGTATGCGTTATTACGTATGACCACTCATTACTTTTGGCTGCTTGTTATTACCAGTTTAATTATTGTCTATTGCTATCTTAGAGTGATTAAAAAATACAGCGTCAATTATTGGTTCTCCGTATTTTTATTTATTACATTAGGCGTTTATACTTTTTCTTTTAATGGACTGCGTCAAGGATTGGCAATGGCGATCTTTACCTTGGCCATTCCTTATCTGTTGGAAAAACGATTTATTCCATACCTGCTGATTTGTGCAATTGCTTCATTGTTTCATGTAACCGCATTATTTATGATTCCATTTTATTTCATCGTCAATTTAAGAATAAAACCTTTATATAAGATTTTGGCAACATTCTTAGGTTCGCTATTAGTGAGTGGGGTATTGGTCGCTTATATTTCTTCTACTAATGATAGATATGAAGGCTATGCGAAAGCATCTGATGAAGCAGGCGGGTTTTTAACGCTTGGTTTTTATACAGCTATCATGGTTTTAATCATCTTGGTCAGTTATCTATATAAAATCAAAGACAAAGATTTTCAAAAATTAATAACATTTTATGCATCAGGCGTGGTTTTTATCATACCGTTAGCGATGTTGGGCACCAGTCCTTCAGGTCCTCAAAGGCTGCTTGCGTATTTTACATGGACATTGGTTTTGATACTGCCTATGATTTTAAAAAGAATTAATAATATTTATTTATATATAGCGAGTATCGTTATTTTTCTCATGTATTTTGTCTTAACGACATCGAGATTTAGTAACTTGAGTCCGTATATTATCAATCCGATATTTGAGGTTTTCTAATGAAAAATCAGACATATATATCCATTGGTATTCCCATTTATAATGCTGAAGCGTACTTGGAAGATGCTATCAAATCCATATTGGCTCAAACGCATGAGTTATGGGAGCTTATATTAATTGATGATGGCTCTACTGATGCGTCATTGGCCATCGCCAAGCGTTTTGAAGAGGCTGATCATAGAATAAAGGTCATTGCTGATGGTATAAATAAAAAACTGCCTGCTCGATTAAATCAGCTTATTGAAGAAGCGAACTATGATTATATAGCGCGCATGGATGCCGATGATCTCATTCATCCAGATAGACTAGCGATTCAATTAAGTTTTTTAGAAAAAAATCCAGATTATGATTTGGTTTCTACAGGTGTCGTGTCTATTGATAATTTTAATAAAGTTTATGGTTGCCGTCATGTCGATGAAATTTATACGGAATTTAAAGAAATAGCCGCGGCTTATCCTATTGTACATGCTGCTGTTTTGGCAAAAAAGAGTTGGTATGAACGAAATAAATATAATGAAAAATATCCAAGGTCTGAAGATTACGATTTGTGGTGTAGAGCTATCTCAAATCAAGATTTAAATTTAGCGGTATTGCCCGATTTACTATACTATTATAGAGAAGAAGGAAATTTATCATTATCTAAAATAACCAGATCATACAAAGACAGTTTTAAAACGTACTGTGAATATAAAGGAAACAGTTATTTAGGTTCTTTAAAATTATCAGCAAAACTGATAACAGTTACTTTTTTAGATTCGATAAAATTATTACAAAAGATAGCCAATAAAAGAAATAAATTAACAATATCTGACACGCTAAGAAATCATCATCAGTCGGTGGTAAATAGTATTTGTGCTAAATAATATTATTTATAAAATGTCACTGATAAAATAATATATAAAAAATATTGAGGTGCTGAAATGACATTAAAGATATGCTTTCTAATGACAGATGCGGTGTCATTTAATGTGCTATATCGTGATCAGCTTGAATACATTAGAGATCACGCGGATGTTGAGATCACCTTAATCTGCGGTGGCGATAAACAGCAGTTAGATATTTTACGTGAGCGCAAAATAGGCAAGGTAATTAATTTAAATTTTCAGAGAAAGCCTTCTTTGTTGAAAGATGCTCAGTCACTCGCGCTTTTAATCCGCTATATGCTATCGAATCGTTTTGATGTGGTGGTTTATTTAACACCTAAAGCCTTGTTGTTAGGGAGTATCGCAAGTGCTGTTACATTGCAAAAGAGACGAATTGCTTTTAGCGTGGGTAGAGCCTATGAGAATTTCTCAGGTTTAAAAAAGAGGGTGTTTCAGGGTCTGGATATATTAAGTTTTGGCTTGTCTCACGAGGTTTTATTTGTTTCTGAATCTTTGCTCAGCGTATGCCTAGAAGAAAATATCCTCAAAAAAAGCAAGGCAACTGTCATTGATAATGGCTCATTTAACGGCATCGATACTGATTTGCTGCAACCTATGGCTCAGCTAGAAAAAGAGGCATTAAGAAAGAAGTACAAGATACCTGACAATACCTTTGTGATTTGCGTGGTAGGACGAGTTTGTGATGATAAAGGCTTCAAAGATATTGAGTATATATCTGAAAAACTAAGAGAAGAAAACGTCTACTTTATGTTCATAGGAGACTGTGAAGACGACGTAGGAAAAGTAGTCGTTGAGAAAGTTGTCAAAGATAATAGAGGTGTGTATATACCAGCCAATCCAAATGTACACGAGGTTTTTCAGTGTGCTGATTTACATTTATTTTTGAGCTATCGTGAAGGGTTTGGCAGTGTCGCTATTGAAGCAGCAAGTTGCGCCGTTCCAACCTTTGCCTATGATGTCGTTGGTGTAAAAGATAGTGTCAAAGAAGGTGTCAGTGGTCGAAAATTCAATTTTAAGGATATGTCGTCTGTCGCCGAAGCGATCAGTGCTGCTGCTACTGATAAGGAATTTGAAAAGAGATATCCTGATGCAAGAGACTGGGCCATTGCAAATTTTGAACGCAAGCAATTGTGGCAAAGTTATTTAAGTTTTTATTTACGCAGTAGGGATGACCGCGTAAACGACAAAAGGCGGGCTGCAAAATGATAAAGCGACTATTTGACATCACGGCGGCCACGGCGGCCTTGGTAATATTATCTCCTGTTTATGCTATTACGGCTTATAAAGTCAAAAAAAACTTAGGATCGCCAGTGATATTTAAACAAACTCGTCCTGGTCTAAATGGCAAGCCGTTTGAGATGATTAAGTTTCGCTCGATGAAAGATGCGATCGATGCAGAGGGTAATCCTTTAGAGGATGATGAGCGTTTGACGGCATTTGGTAAGACCTTGCGTAATAGCAGTCTCGATGAGCTGCCTGAACTATGGAATGTGATTAAAGGTGATATGAGTTTGGTGGGGCCGCGACCATTATTGATGGAATATCTGCCGCTATATAATGATGAGCAAGCGCGTCGCCACCTTGTACGTCCGGGTATTACGGGATACGCACAAGTTAATGGTCGCAATGCGATTGGTTGGCATGAAAAATTTACGCTCGACACATGGTATGTCGATCATCAGTCATTATGGTTAGACATTATGATCTTGGTTAAAACAGTAAAAAAAGTCATTATCAAAGATGGTATTAGTGCTGATGGTGAAGCGACCATGAGTAAATTCACAGGTAATAGCGTCGATAAAAACACGCTTTGATGAGGAACGCATGCTAAATACTCCTTTTTCACCTTGGCCTAGTTTTACTCAGCAAGAAGCGGATGCGGTCAGTCAAGTATTGCTATCCAACAAGGTCAATTATTGGACAGGGCAAGAATGCCGTCAGTTTGAAGAGGAATTCGCTGACTGGGCGGGTAGCAAATACGCGATTGCATTGGGCAACGGAACTTTGGCATTGGACGCGGCATTGCAGGCACTTGGTATAGGTGTGGGTGATGAAGTTATCGTGACGCCGCGCACTTTTATTGCCAGTATCTCCTCAGTGGTTAATGCAGGCGCGACGCCCATTTTTGCGGATGTTGATGAGGCGACAGGGAATATCACTCCAGAGACGATAGCGGCGGTATTGACGGACAACACCAAAGGCATCGTCTGTGTGCATTTGGCAGGTTGGCCCTGTGATATGGATGGCATCATGGCACTGGCAGATCAGCATCATTTATATGTCATTGAAGACTGCGCACAAGCGCATGGTGCACGCTACAAAGGTCGTAGCGTTGGCAGTATCGGTCATATTGGCGCGTGGAGTTTTTGCCAAGATAAGATCATGACCACAGGCGGCGAGGGCGGTATGGTCACCACCGATGACGAGCAGCTATGGCGAAAAATGTGGGCGTATAAAGACCATGGCAAAAGCTATGCGGCGGTCTATGAGACTGAGCAGCTGCCCGGCTATAATTGGCTACATGAGAGCTTTGGCACCAACTGGCGCATGACCGAGATTCAAGGCGTGATTGGGCGTATTCAATTGGCACATATGAGTGATTGGATAGCGAAGCGCCGTGCTAATGCTCAAGCGATATTAGAGGCATGTGCTAAATGGGAAGAAAAAGGCTATCTATCGGTGCCGACATTAGAGCAAGATTATCAGTTTCCAAACTCTACCCATGCTTATTATAAATTGTATGTTTATGTGCAACCAAATAACCTAGCTGAGGGCTGGACACGTGATCGCATCATTGAAGAAATAAATGCGCTAGGCGTGCCTTGCTATTCAGGGTCTGCCTCAGAGGTATATTTAGAAAAAGCATTCGATGATACAGGCTTGCGTCCAGAAAACAGACTGCCAATAGCAAAACAGTTGGGAGAGACCAGCTTAATGTTTTTAGTTCATCCTACCTTAACCACTGCCGAAATCGCGCAAACGATAGATGCAATCGATCGCGTGTTTGCTTCACTGATTCAGTAATGTGAGAATATCGCTTATTAAGACGTGTTGAGTATTTATAAGTAGTTACGGCTATTAACTTTTATTTGTGATTGGACTTTCTTATTAAACGGTAAAGGCTGCATTGGCAATGACATGATATTGCTAGATTGGCGAGTGATAGAAATTTATAAGTATTCAAGTCTTATCTCACGCTAGGATTTTTTAGCTCAGACAGGTACAATATCAGTCTTAATCATACATTGATCAAGCATAAGACAGGCATGCAAATAGTTGCGGGCGCTGTCTTTCTTTTTTTTATCGCACCCTCTATTGGAGTTACTATGTCAACTGCCCAAGGATCTGCTACCGTTTTGGACGGTAAAGCACTTGCTAAACAAATAGAACAGCAACTGAGTACGCGTGTAGACGCTATCAAGAATAAAACAGGACGCACCCCAAGCTTAGCGACGATATTGGTCGGCGACGATCCCGCTTCTGCGACTTATGTACGTATGAAAGGTAATGCTTGTAAACGTGTCGGCATGGATTCTATACGCGTTGAGATGCCAAGTGCGACGACCACTGAAGAGCTGATGACGAAAATAGATGAACTTAATAGCAATCCAGACGTCCATGGTATCTTGCTACAACATCCAGTGCCTGCACATATCGATGAGCGTGCTTGCTTTGAGCAGATTGACTTAGCAAAAGACGTCGATGGTGTGACCTGTCTTGGCTTTGGTCGTATGGCGATGCAGCAGAGCGCTTATGGTTCATGTACCCCGCAAGGCATCATGCACTTATTAGAGCATCATAATATCGAGCTTGCTGGTAAGGAGGCCGTAGTTGTAGGTCGCAGTGCCATCTTGGGTAAACCAATGGCGATGATGCTATTGAATGCCAACTGCACCGTAACGATTTGCCATTCAAGAACACAAGATTTAGAGTCCCATATTAAGCGTGCGGATATCGTGGTTGGGGCAGTGGGCGTGCCTGAACTGATCAAAGCTAATTGGATCAAAGCGGGCGCTGTGGTTATCGATGCAGGCTTTCATCCAACGGATAATGGCGGCGTCGGTGATATTGAGTTGCAAGGTGTTGAAAACATCGCCAGTGCTTATACGCCTGTACCGGGCGGCGTGGGTCCAATGACCATTAATACCCTCATTCGCCAAACCGTTGATGCGGCTGAAAAATCTGCCGGTTTGAATATCGGCTAAAAAGAGAGTCATACGAATACTGATTGCCGATAAATAAGGGGCCTGAGGTAATATATACTCAGGCTAAATCAACCACATCTCAGTTGATAGGACCTAAACATGGCTAAAAAAAACGTAGGTGTTCATGAGCGACTACAAGGTATCGGTAGAGAGTTTGTCGATGTCTGTCATTACGTTATTTTATTTCTAATCAGTGTGGTTGTTGTTTGGACCGCTGGCAAAGAGTTCGTTGGTATTGTTCAAAAAGGCTCAGCGGATTTAAAAGACATATTGATGTTGTTTATTTACCTTGAGCTGCTGGCTATGATAGGTATTTATTTTAAAACACACCGTCTGCCGGTACAGTTTTTAATATTTATCGCGATTACTGCTTTGTCCCGACATTTGGTGGTTGATGTACAGGCGGTCTCAGACTATTTCCATTTATGGCTGCTGGCGACAATTTCTGTGGCCATTATGCTATTGAGCGGTTCTATCGTAGTACTAACTTGGACAGCAAAAACGTTTGGCCGTCCAGAGGACAATCTAGATAAACAGCATGCAAACTTAACGATTAAAGCGCTGTTACCTGATAATGCTCAAGCGCCTGATAGTCATACCAAGCATCGCCGTGAATAACTATTAAATAGCAGCATAAAAAAGGGTTACCACTGGTAGCCCTTTTTTGCCTTCTTAACTCTCACATTTCATTGTTTGAGCGTTAAATGCCCTTTAAGAAGGTCATTAATGTTTGTTTTTGCGTGGCGGATAACTGTGTAAAGCGCGTCTTTGTACTTTCTGCTTCACCACCATGCCAGAGTATCGCTTCAGTCAAGCTGCTGGCACGACCATCATGCAAAAACCGCGCTTCTGGATCACGTGCCACAATGCCAATTCCCCACAATGGCGGTGTACGCCACTCAAAGCTTTCTGCATTTTTCTCTTTCACGCTATCATCTAGTCCAGCGCCCATATCATGCAGTAATAAATCAGTATAAGGATAAATGTTTTGCTGTGATAGGAGCGGGAAGCGATCACTATTGCCTGTTTTTTGCTTGGGTGTGTGACAGCCAGCACAGCCGACTTGCGCAAACAATTGCGCTCCTTTATTAAAATCTGATAAATCGTCTATTCGCCTTTCAGGTACGGCAAGGGCGGTCATAAAATCGGTCACGGCGTCTAGACTGCTGTCTGAGACTTCTGGAGAGCCGCCATTCGCTGCTGTCCAACAAATAGGCTGATTTACCGTACAGTTAGGATCCATAAATACCGAGGTGGTCAAACCCATATCTTGCGACATGGCATTGGCGTTTTGGGTACGTAGATTGGTATTAATGGCTTTCCATCCAAAGCGGCCAATGCGCTGCTGTTTGCCATCTTGTACCCAATGTACGCGTCCACTGATACCGTCTTGATTGTTATCATCAGGGTCAGCTGCCGCAATGATATGCGCTTCAGGAATCAGGTCGAGCAAGCCCATGCCGACCAGCTGCGGTGAGATACGTCCGCTAATCGCTGTATTTCCTAAGGGTTGATTAGGGTCAGTTGGAGTAAAGCTAAACTGTATGCCAGCAGGTTTATCATTTTGACTGGGCATTGCTGCGTAGCGCATGCTCCCTTCGGGATTGATACTTGTGGCAATACTTTGATGCTGCATTTGTTCACCGTAATAAGCATGTGGCAGGCCTTGCTTATTACCCAATCGGAATAAAATCGCATCACTCAGCTGACCATTGGCTGCATAAATGGGTTTGCGACCTTCAGCGCTATGGCATTGGGTACAGGCATTGGCATTTAACAGTGGCCCTACACCATCGAACAGTACGCGACCCTCATTTGCTGGTGTCCACTCGGTGATAAATAACTCACGTCCAGGTGATACCCCGCCTAAAGCGCTGCTCGGTAGATTGGGCATGATTTGCAAAAAAGGCTGTGATCCATTGGCGGCAATCGTGGCACTGCCACCTGCTGGCTGCCAGTTGGTATCGATTTCTGGAGTGTCAGGAGTAGTGGGTGGGTTGGGTGCGTTAGTATTGCCATCATTACTGGAATTATTTGAATCATCTGAGCCACCACAAGCAGTGAGCAGCAGCGCGATACTTACACTGAGTAGTGTGTTACGTATGATGGGAAGTGATGTATACAGTGAAGAATTTGATATGGTTGACGAGTTTGATCGTAAAAACATGGGCTGACCTGAAATGGCTAGAATATAAGGGGTTAGAGTATATCTTCATTGTCAGCCTATTTAGAGGGCTGTCGATTTAATTGAGGATATCCTGAGGATTGTGCGATAAGCTACCGAGCATTAGTTAGGCGTATTGACTCAAACAAGCAGCATAAACGAGGCTGCTTGTTTGAGAATTTTATGATAGGAAATTCAACCAACTATGCACTGTTCGCTTCGTCATACTTAAAACACTTATAGCTGACTAGGTAAAGCAACTGGGATAGGGTTGTTATACATCCAAATATGAGTGGTGTCTTTGTTGCCGAGTGAGCCTTCAAAACTCCAGCCCCACGTAAATAAATGACCAGTTTTCAGCGCATTATTATCTTGGTCAAACGATTTTTCATGAGCAATCAGATGCATAGCACCCATGGCCATATTATCGATATTCTTGAGATTCGGCAGCTTATTGGTTGGTTCATCTAGGTCGTTGTAAATGGTCTTGCCTGCGCCATTTGTCTCCCCAAACATGCCCCATGCATAGAGAATACCATCCGTTGTTGATGAGCCATTATTAGTGGCGACATTGTCCAGTAACGCATAGCTGGCATTGCCATTGGCATAGACGCGGCGAACTTCTTTATCTGTAAACCAAGGCAGTTTGGTCGGTGAGGTAATGACATCTGCCCATGCCTTTTCGCTGCCATTAAATGTCTCACCATTGTAGCCCAATTGACTAGTGGCATTTAACCCCCAACCATACACTGCGTCTTTATTGGTCAATGCTAAGATATGGTCTTTGCCAGCCGTCAATTGGGTCACTTTTTCTACATCTATAGCGGGTTGGTCGTCAGCTTTTTGAGTGGCGTCATCTGTCTTAGCAGTAATGGCGTTATTAATCGTTTCATTAATGACATGAATACGTACAGGGGTTGCATTGACGTTGATACAGTTGGTTGTAGTGTTACAGACTTTACCTTTGCCAAGGTTGGCGTAAGCATCGCTGCCCCAACCCCAAACCTGACCTTTGTCATCTAAGGCATAAGAGCTATTGCCACTAACAACCACCTGCACGATATGTCCTGCCTCTGTGGCTGCTGTAAAGTCAACTTTGACAGGGGTGCTGCTATCGGTGCTGGTATTATTACCAAGCTGACCGTGTCCATTGGCACCAAAGGCCCAAACCGTACCCTCTTCGGTCAATACCAAGTTATGGCTATAGCCGGGTGCGACCATGACGGCATTTTCGATACCTTCGATCGCGCTGATATCCAAACGACAGTCTGCAGTTTTGCTACAGTCATTACGACCTCCGTCACCGCGACCCAGCTGCCCGTATTTGTCTTCGCCCCAACTATAAACTTGACCATTTTGAGCAATAGCGAGTGAATGATTTTGATTAAAGCCAATAGATATCAGGTCTTTTGGTGCGCTGTTCATCAGCATCGGCGTGTCTGGATGTCCCATAATATCGCTGATTTTTGTGGTCAGACCGAGTCCTGTCTGACCATAATTGTTGCGACCCCAACCATATAGCTGACCATCACGCAGGGTAGCGGTATGCGAACCACCTGCCGCTATGGTATCGCCTACGTAGATGGTTTTGGTTGAGCGCATGATATTACCAGCATTGTCTGTGGCTTCTAAGACAATGGTATTGCTACCTAGCGTTAATAAAATACGATCATCAAAATAACCATCAGCATCTAGCGTTAGCGCTTGGGCTAATTCGTTATTATGCATATAAGTCAATGATTTGACGCCGCTGCTATCTTGTACTTGTCCTGAGACAAATACCGCTGCAACCGCGCTATAGCCATCAGTAAAGTTGCTATCAGTGGTTAGTAGTGGCGGTGTCCCATCTATGATAGCAGTGGCTGTGTCGGAATCACTGCCACAAGCAGTAAGAATCAAGGCTGCGGTAACGACCGCGACAGCTTGAGTAAGACGGGATAAACGCATAAAAACCTCGATAGATGCAAATTGACAATATGTCAGTATGCCAGCCGTAAAATAACAAAACCGTCCCATACAAATCCGACGGTTGTAGGATTTGTGATATTGACTGAGTCAATCGTACATGGTGGCGTTGGAATAATAGAAATGGCGGCAAGAGTTTAGCAATAATAAATGTGAATAGTATTACAAATAAGAATTATTATCAATAATAAAGTGGAAAAACAGCACCATGAAGGATGCTGTTTTAAAAGCTGAACGCTGACTATCAATGAAACATCAACTATAAATTTTAGTTATAACCATTTAAGTCTTTTAAAATTGTAATATAAATAGCCACATAATGATCCAATGATGAGCATGATGACAAAGTAGGAATATTGCCAATGCAGCTCGGGCATAAAATCAAAGTTCATCCCATAGATACCTGCAATGGCCGTCGGTACAGCTAAAATACCTGCCCAAGCAGCAAGCTTACGCACCACCTCGTTCTGTCCCATATTAACCATGGCCATATAGGTATTCATGACCACACTCAGCATCTCATTCAGACCATTAATGGCGTCTAATGAGTGTAGCAAATGGTCATTGACGTCGCGAAAGTAGGGCTTAGCGGCCTGAGAAAACCCAGAGACCATCTCGCTTTTTTTATGATTGATAAAAAAACTACAGATATCCTGTACTGGTAAAATAATCGCCCGCATATGTACGAGTTGCGATTTGAGCTCATAAAGGTTCTTTAATGTACCTTTATCAAACTCATAGGTAAACACGTAACGTTCTTGCTCACGCAAATAGCGACCTAAACGATCGGTAATCGGCATATAATTATCCACGATAAAATCGAGAATAGCATGCAGTACAAATATCGGCCCCATACGCAGCTTTTCAGGGCGACGATGACAATGCTCACGGACAGGTGCGTAGGAGTTTGATGGACCATTACGGATGGTAATCAGGTAGTTTTTGCCCATAAATATCGCGGTGGTGCCATAGCGAATGACATTGTCCTCAAGCTTAGCGGTACGCAATACCACAAACACCATATCATTGTCGTAGTTCTCGACTTTGGCACGCTGGTGATCGGCAAATGCATCCTCAATCGCCAATTCATGTAGCCCAAAGGCTTCTTTGACTTTGACCATGGTTTCTAGGCTTGGATCATAGAGACCAAGCCAAATAAACTGACCATTATTATTTAAGGCACGACTAACATCGTTTAGCCCTAATTTATCGAGATTTTCACCGGTCTTACGTGAATAAGCATAGCAATTGACGACTTCATCGGCACTGGAAGAGTCAATATCCTCATAGCGTTCAGAGTCAGGATCGTAGACCGTCATGGTCTCGATGGTGTCCTCAGTGGTGGTATCAGCATCACCATAGATATAGCTGTCGTCATTGTCTAGATAGAGATGTTCATCATTCATATCGGCGTAAATACGATTGATATTAGAGTCAGGTGCAATACGCGCGGTTTTTTTGATCAACTGGTCGTTATTGTTTTCCATACACCCTCCCTTTATAAAGTAAAAAACGTGTCACAATCAGCACTTATAATGATTGTTGTTAATAATGATCGTTATTAAAGGGCGTAACTTTTCAAAGTATCAATATCGACCAAGCTCAATAAGCTTTCGTGGCAAGCTTCTAGTTTGATTTTCGGGGCAATATCAAAGTCCAAAGCTTCAACCCAGCGTAACGCACAAATGCACCAATAGTCACCAGGCTTGAGGCCAGAAAATCCATACTCAGGTAGCGGCGTAATCAAATCATTGCCGCGACTGGCAGAAAAGTTCAAAAACTCGCTGGTCATCTTGGCGCATACGGTGTGCTGACCAACGTCATGGTTGCCAGTATGACAAAAGCCGTTGCGGTAATAACCGGTAATAGGGTCAAAGCAGCAGCTGGCAAGTGCCGTACCTAAGACATTGGCTTGATTGTTGGCAGGGTTTGGGTGGTAATCAGATGACATAAGGCTTCCGAGATAAAAATATGGCTTAGTGTACCATGAGTCGGTATCGAAGGCGTCGTTCTCACTTTGCTCATTATTTTCTTTATGATATAAAATAATGGGAATCATTTTTGAGTCAACGATTACTTATATAGTCTAGAGATAACCTTCATAGATTAAGTGCTGATAAGACGTAATTAGATAGTAATTGTGGCTAATTGTCACTAGGCGAACCTTGGCTGCTATGCTAAACTAAAGCATAAAGTGCCTTGATTATTTAACGCCGTTTATTAGCGCATAAAGATACTCGTCTTATCATTCTAAATTATACTTATTACTCACCCTTTTGCGGCTACCTAGTTTGTTTATAAATAATTGGGTCAATGATGTTGCGCGTTAAAAATAAAAATGCATGGCGTCAATGCAATTGTAAATATAACCTTTAAGTACCGCATCAGTACCGCGTTTTTGGTAAGCGATACGCCAAACAAGGATTTATTGTGTCTGTCAGTTCTGATTCTGCAAAACCTGCCCAGTTAAATACGACTAATAAAGCGGCGGCTCAGCCTGCTGAAAACACTGCTACCTCTACTAGCATGCCATATTTAAACAACCTTGCCAGCGACGTTGCCAATAGCTGGTTGTTGCCTGATGGGGTGGTGGATGTGCTGTTCGAAGATGCGCGTAAGCAAGAAGTGCTTAGGTATCAGCTGACTCAGCAACTTATTGGTCATGGTTATCAGTTGGTCAATCCACCAATGATTGAATTTACTGAGTCATTGTTGAGTGGCGCCTCAGAAGATTTAAAGCGTCAAACTTTCAAGATTATCGATCAGCTAACAGGTCGCTTGATGGGTCTGCGTGCGGATATTACCCCGCAGATTTTGCGTATTGATGCGCATTGGGGCGGCACAGGTATTGCACGTTATTGCTATGCAGGTGATGTGATTCATACCTTGCCATCAGGGCTATTTGGCTCACGTACGCCTTTGCAGCTCGGCGCTGAAATATTTGGCTGTGCCTCAATTGCCGCAGATATTGAGCTGATAGATGTGTTGTTTGGCATGATAAATAAGCTAAATATGAGTGCGACGCTGCATATAGACTTGGGTCATGTGGCGATATTCAAACGCTTGGCTGAGTTGGCAGTGTTGTCTGATAATGACACTGAGCAACTCATGCATTTATATGCCAATAAAAATCTACCAGAGCTAAAGCGTGTCTGCCAGTTATTGTCAATGGGTGATGATTTTTATGCATTGGCACGTTTTGGCCATGATATTACCAATCTATTGGCGAGATTGTCAGAGACTGCACAGCAGGACACGCAAGTCGCGACTGCTATCAATGAATTACAACGTCTAAAAACACATCTACAAGACCAGTGGCAATGCCCTGTGAGTATCGATGTGACGGAATTATCAGGCTATCATTATCACACGGGTATTGTGTTCAACGGCTATATCAATAGTGAGACGCAACCTCTGGTACGTGGCGGTCGTTTCGATGGTATGCAAAGCGGTAATCAGTTAGCAATCAATCAGCCACGTGAAGCCACGGGCTTTAGTATGGATGTCAGTCGTTTGCTTGCACACACGCAGCTTGAGGCGCCCATTATCGTATTGGTCGACTATGAAGCATTGAGCAGTGCGAACCAAGAACAGAGACAGATACTGCTACAGCAGGTTGAGAGTTTACGTGAGCAAGGCTATCGCGTCACCATGCCATTGAATGCAGAAGATCGTCCCTCTGATATGACGCATCGTTTGAGCTTTAGAGATAATCATTGGCAGTTACAGAGTATTTAAGCATTAATTTAATTAGTATTACCATTTTTTAACGTCTTTAAAATCAAGATAACGAGAGTTATCACAGGTTTTAAAACGTTATTGCACACACCTCAATACATAAAGGTAAGGATTGATCATGGGTAAGAATGTCGTAGTTTTGGGTAGCCAATGGGGCGATGAAGGTAAAGGTAAAATCGTCGATTTACTAACCGAAAAAGCTTCAGCAGTTGCACGTTTTCAAGGCGGACATAACGCTGGTCACACGTTAGTTGTCGATGGCAAAACCACCATCCTACATTTAATCCCATCAGGTATTTTACGTGAAGGCGTTACCTGCTTCATCGGTAACGGCGTGGTGTTAGCACCTGACGCATTATTGAAAGAGATGAAAGAGCTAGAAGACAACAACGTACCAGTACGTGAGCGTCTGCGTATCTCTCCAAACTGCCCACTTATCATGCCGTATCATGTGGCACTTGACCAAGCACGCGAAGCCAAACGCGGTACTGGCAAAATCGGTACGACAGGTCGTGGTATTGGTCCTGCTTACGAAGATAAAGTAGCCCGCCGTGCCATCAAGCTTGCTGACTTGTTCCGTGATGATTTAGAAGAAAAACTCCGCAACTTAATCGAATATCATAATTTCCAACTGACTCAATATTATAAAGTTGAAGCGATTGATTTTGATGAGACACTTAAGCTTTGCCAAGAGTGGAAAGAAGAGATTAAAGGCATGGTTACTGATGTGACCGAAGACCTTAATCAATTGCGTCTGGCTGGTAAGAACCTGATGTTTGAAGGTGCGCAAGGTACATTGCTTGATATCGACCATGGTACTTATCCGTTTGTTACTAGCTCAAGCGTAACCGCTGGTGGCGTATCGACTGGTACAGGTATCGGTCCATTGTACTTAGATTACGTACTTGGTATCACTAAAGCTTATACTACCCGTGTCGGTAGTGGTCCATTCCCAACTGAACTATTTGATGATGTTGGTGCGCATTTGGCTAAAGTCGGTCATGAATTTGGTGCGACTACTGGTCGTGCGCGTCGCTGTGGTTGGTTCGATGCGGAAGCATTACGCCGTGCCGTGGTACTGAACTCTATGTCAGGTATCTGCTTAACTAAGCTTGACGTATTAGATGGTCTTGAAGAGCTACTAATTGGTGTGGGTTATAACTTGCCTGAGACTGAATGTGCAGGTGCACATGATGCTGAATTCTATGAGTCAGTCACGCCTAAGTATGAGACCATGCAAGGGTGGAGTGAGTCAACCGTTGGTATCACTAACTATGATGAACTTCCAGAAAATGCGAAAAAATATATCAAACGTATCGAAGCGTTGATTGGTTGCCCAGTTGATATTATCTCAACCGGTCCAGACCGCGAAGAGACGATTGTATTACGCGACCCGTATGATGCTTAGTTTTTACTGTAAAGTTGCTTAAATCGCTTTTAGTATTAATAAAAAATCCCAGTGCTGAGCATTGGGATTTTTTTTATGAGTATTACCTTATGAGTAAATTCTCATCATTTTTTATTATGTGAACTGTCATTAATGGCAAATGATAAAAAGTGTTAATCACTATTAATCTCTAACGATAAAAAATCAAGATATCTGGCGATTGCATAACCTGTGATAAGAAAAATAGTATAAAGAGGGAAATTGCTAACATTATTCTGGTTTAATTGGTATATTATGTCATAAATGAATGTAATTTTATCAATATATAAAAAGGAAAACGTGATGAAAGCGACTATTATCAAGCACTCTATAGGCAAAACAGCTTTAGCGCTGCTAACGTCTGCGGCTTTTATGTTTCCTATGCTGTCATGGGGCGCGCAAAACTGTGATAAACCCAACAATGATTTTGATGGTTTATATTGCTTAACGAAAGTATATTTAGAAGCGGATAAAGAGCTGAATAGTTCTTATGCAAAATTGGCTAAGCAGTTAAATAGCCAGCAAAAATCCAAACTCAAACGTGGACAACTGGCGTGGATACGCGAGCGTAATGACCAATGTAGTTATAATAATGATGAAGGATTTTTTGTCAATATGGGTTGTGCGACTCGGGTGACAACTGAGCGAGTGAACTTCTTAAATGATCGTGTGCGTGAATGTAGCGCTGGCAGTTGCCGCGACAGCCGCTTAGGCGAGTAGTTGTTTTTTAGTATTGCTTGAAAGCAGTGACCTTCATAGCTGCGTATTAATAAAATCCCTTAGCATTATATGCTGAGGGATTTTTGTTGGTAACACTTACATAGAGTTTCCGCCAAGTTGGTTTTATGCCCATCAATGACAAAGATAGTTAGCGATGAGATACATAGGGCAAGAATCTGCTATTGATGAATGCTCACTTTGTCTTAAGATAAGCTATGGTAATAAATTTACTTTTATGCAAGATGCGGTCATAAATTAACCCTATCATTTATAGCGCTAATCATTATAATAGGCAGCAATCCTGTGTTGGCGCTCATATTATCACATTGATAGACCATGAGTTATTTAAATATGCCTAAGTCAACATTGCGGCCAAAGATAAAACAAAGTATTTACCATCTCATTTTTATCGAATTCATTATTTATTAGGAGCTTTTCATGGCTAACGAACGTACTTTATCTATCATCAAACCTGACGCAGTAGCTGGCAACAACATCGGCGCTATCTACGATCGCTTTGAAAAATCAGGTCTAAAAATTGTTGCTGCTAAAATGATGCAACTTGATGATAAAAAAGCGGGCGGTTTTTACGCTGAGCACGCTGAGCGTCCATTCTACAACGATCTAGTGTCATTTATGACTTCAGGCCCAGTATTGGTATCTGTATTAGAAGGCGAAAATGCGATCGCTAAGCATCGCGATATCATGGGCGCTACTAACCCAAAAGACGCCGCTGAAGGCACTATCCGTGCTGACTTCGCTAGTAGCATCGATGAAAACGCCGTTCATGGTTCAGATTCAGCTGAATCAGCAGCACGTGAAATCAGCTACTTCTTCAATGAAGAAGAAGTGTGTGCACGTACGCGTTAATATAGTAAACCAAATATAGTCTGTTACGGTGTCAGACTCGCTTAATGTACTCAATGTACAATTGGCGCTTGTCTTCCTTGTACCAGCTCTATATTTGATTCACTATGCACTAATAGCTTATAAAATTGACTATAAATTATTAGTGTGGCAAGACGGCTTATATCTTTTGGTATAAGCCGTTTTAGCTATTATAATAGTCTGACTATGTGTTGAAATTTTAGTGTTGAAATTTTAACTTTTCTCCCTCATTATTGGTTTTATATAGCGTTATCAATCCTTTATCAGCATATTACTTTTAGCTTTTGGTAAAAAATGCGCTCATAACGGATTGCTCATGCACTCATATATTGAGTACGTCTGCAACACCCATCTCAACAATTGTATCGCTCATACCAGTAGATACAAAAAGGTTATTTATTATGTCAACTGCTCAAACTCCTATTCAAACTGACGTCCAACAAGTCCCTGCTAAGACTACTAAGAGTATAAAATTAGTAGACGAGGCGCAGGCGAAAACCAATCTACTAGGTATGACACAAGCGCAGCTGGCGGAATACTTTAAGAGTATTGGCGAAAAGCCGTTTCGCTCGACGCAAGTCATCAAGTGGATATATCAGCAGGGTGTCACTGATTTTGAGCAAATGACCAATCTGAGTAAATCTTTGCGTGATAAATTATCAGCCAATGCCTGCGTCATTCCGCCAAAAGTGATTCATCGTCAATACAGCGATGACGGCACGCGTAAATGGGTCTTTGAAGTCACGGGTGGCTCGTTGGTTGAGACGGTACTGATTCCCGCAGATGATAGTAAATTAAACGGTCGTAAAACCTTGTGTGTCTCTTCGCAAGTGGGCTGTGCGCTCGACTGTAGCTTTTGTAGTACGGGTAAGCAGGGCTTTGAGCGCGATTTGACGGCGGCTGAGATTCTTGGACAATTATGGGTGGCAAATGCCTCTTATATGACCGATGAAAATGATAGTTTAGAAAATGTTGACCATAGTTTGTGGGAAAACAACGTCACCAACGTGGTGATGATGGGCATGGGCGAGCCGTTATTAAACTATCGTCCCGTTGTCAGCTCGATGGAATTGATGCTCAGTGACCATGCTTATGGTTTATCAAAACGCCGCGTTACTTTGTCGACTTCAGGCGTCGTTCCAAAAATGTACGAGTTGGCACAGGAGCTTGACGTGGCTTTAGCGATTTCATTACACGCGCCAAATGATGAGTTGCGTAATGAGCTAGTACCAATTAATAAAAAATATCCATTAGAGCAGCTCATGGCGGCAGCGAGAAATTACGTTTTTGAAGTCAATCCGCGCCACAAAAAACACGTGACTATTGAATATGTGATGCTAGATGGTGTCAATGATAGTAATGAGCATGCTGAGCAATTGGTCGCATTATTGGGCGATTTACCGAGTAAGATTAACTTGATACCATTTAACCCGTTCCCTCATGCAAATTATGATAAGTCGAGTAATAATCGTATTCATGCCTTTAGCAACATATTAAGTGAAGCAGGTTTTGTTTGTACCATACGTCAAACTCGTGGTGATGATATTGATGCGGCATGTGGTCAATTGGTTGGGCAAGTTGCTGATAGAACGCGTCGTTCAGCCGCGTGGCAGCAAAGCATCAAGGATCGTGAAAGTGTTTAGTATGATGGTCATATAAATGGTGAATAGACATTTTCGATGTATCATCGTATTTGTCTTTTATCTGTCGCAATGGTAATAAAAATGTAGCAATAACGATTAGTTTGGATGTGCACAGCAATTAATGACAACTAAATTGTACTTATGCGGGCTAAATCTATTAAACTGATGCCTCGAGGATCGAACGCATTGAATCACAGTTTTATGATGGCGGCTATGATGACTTCTAGAAATTCTTGTCAGTTCAATTATCAGAAAATATTTTCTCAGGCTTATAAGCGATTGAGTACAGCGAATGGACAAGTGGCTATTGACCCAATAGCGATGTCGAAGCGTACGGTATTAGTGACGGCGTTGGTAGGGCTGCTGCTCACTGGTTGTCAAAGCACGCCGACCAATGATTTGACAAACATCGCGGCTTATCAAACGTCTACGCGACCCAATGACAATCGTAACTTAGATCAACAAGAAATTGCTCGCGTGCGCACTTCACTTGCCGCGCAATATATCCGCAAAAATGAGCTTGATACCGCTCAACGCCAACTCGAAAAAGCCTTTGCTGCCGATAGCCGTTACGCGCCAGCCTATGATATGATGGGCGTTTTGCTGCAGCAAGAGGGCAGTCGACTCAATCTCGAAAAAGCCGATCAGTATTTTAAAAAAGCGATCACGCTTGATAAAGATTTTGAGCAAGCCCACAATAACTATGGCGTTTATTTGTCACAAATGAAGCGCTATCGTGAGGCGGCAGAGCAGTTTGAGATTGCGGGTTCAGCATTAGGTTACGAAGGTCGTATTGGTGCGCTAGAGAATCTAGGGCGCACTTACTTACAGCTAGGGGATCGCAGTGCGGCTGCTAAAGCATTTTTACGGGCACTTGATGGCAATCGTAATAGTATTATTGCCCATATCGAGTTGGTCGACTTATTGCTTGAGCAGCAACGTGTTCCACAGGCTCAACGGCTTTATGATGAAACGTTGATACTGGTGCAAGGGCAGGGCATTAGCCCGCGCTTGCTATTACAAGGTATCAAATTGGCCGCTGCACAAAATAACATAACGACGCGCCAGCAATTGGCACAGCAGCTTTTATCTGCTTATCCTTTAAGTGATGAAGCAAAACAACTTAAGACTTGGCTTAACAATCCAGAGGCACCATGGAAATGACCACCCCATCATTAAACACTCAATCTAACGCTCAGGGATCATTTGGTGCCGTGTTGCAGCAAGCCCGTAAAAATAAGCAAATCAGCTTAGACGAGGTAGCTGCCGAGTTATTTATTTTAAAGCGTCATTTGCAAGCGCTTGAAAATGAAAATTTTTCGGAGATGCCGCAAGCTGCTTTTGCCCGTGGGTTTGCCATCAATTATGCTAAGTTTTTGGGTTTAGATCCTGTAAAAATAGCGACCAGCTTTGATGCCGCTTATCCTACGGAGCTGAAAGCAAAATCAGTGAATAACACGGATACGCCACTGCGTCCAATGGGCACGTTGCAACGTGATACGCACAATCGAATTCGTTTTAACCCACTACTGATCATCGCCGTTATTGGTGTCATTATTTTAGCGATTTTCTTATTTCGCATGGTGAGTAATGCAAGTAAAGAGAATACCGAGCAGCCAGTATCGACGGTCGAAGACGTCTCAGCGATAGAGCAAGCGCAAGGGGCGGCAATCAATACTGATGAGATGGGCGTTGGTGCCTCTGGCTCTGCTCTAAACTTGGGCGGCGATGCAAGTCCAGCGTCTTTAGATGTCAAACTGACGGATACCGCCGTCGTGAGTATTACTGATGCTTCTGGTAGTAGTCTAATGAGTGGCTCGCAGACATCTGGGGATTATAAACTGTCAGGTACGCCGCCGTTTAATGTACAAATTGATAATGTCGATAATGTCAGCATAATGCTTAACCAAGAAGCGGTTGCTCTAAATACTTATGCAACGGATAAGCAAGCCAATTTTGAGTTAGCGCCTTAACTTTTTGAGCGGCTAATTTTGAATGCTAGTCTTATCGACTGCTGTACAAGATTTATTTTTAAAATTTGCTATCTCCAAGCTATTATAAGTATATTTTTTCTGCGTTTTTTCGCTTTAACTGAAGGGTTTGTCTATGTCAACGTCAGCGCCTATTAACCGTCGCCTTACCAAAAAAATATATGTCGGTGATGTCGCGATTGGTGGTGATGCGCCGATTAGTGTGCAGAGTATGACCAATACAGATACTTGCGATGTGGCAGCAACTGTCGCTCAAATCGAACGCTGCGTTGAAGCTGGTGCGGATTTGATGCGGGTGTCGACGCCAACGATGGATACGGTCAAAGCTTTTGGCGAAATTCATAAGCTGGTCAGTGTGCCTTTGATTGCAGATGTGCATTTCGACCACAAGATTGCGTTAGCAGTTGCTGAAGCAGGGGCTGACTGTCTGCGTATTAATCCAGGTAACATCGGTAGCGATGCCAAAGTACGTGAAGTGGTCGCCTGTGCCAAATATTACAACATCCCTATTCGTATCGGTGTCAATGCAGGCTCGCTCGAAAAAGACATTCAGCGCAAATATACCGAGCCAACTGGCGAGGCGATGCTTGAATCAGCCATGCGCCATATCGATATATTAGATCGTCTAAATTTTGATCAATATAAAGTATCGGTTAAAGCCAGTAATGTGTTTTTGACCTTGGATGCGTATCGCCTGATTTCTGCCCAGATTGATAACCCGCTGCATTTAGGCGTCACCGAGGCGGGCGTTTATCGTACGGGCGCGGTTAAATCTGCGATTGCACTTGGCGGTTTATTATTAGATGGCATCGGTGATACCATTCGTATCTCACTGGCGGCAGAGCCTGAAGAAGAAATTAAAATCGGCTTTGATATTTTAAAATCGCTAAATATACGTTCTAATGGTGTCAACTTTATTGCGTGCCCAAGCTGCTCGCGCCAAGAGTTTGATGTGATTCGAGTTATGACGGCTTTAGAGTCGCGCTTAGAAGACATTCGTGAACCAATGAATCTGTCTGTGATCGGCTGTAAAGTAAATGGTCCTGGTGAAGCGAAAGAGGCCGATATTGGCATTGTTGGTGCCGCACCAAGATCCTTGGTATATCGTATGGGTGAAAAAAGCCATCTTATCGATACCGACAATTTGGTCGATGAAATAGAAGGTATGGTACGCGCACATGCCGAAGATTTGGCTAAAAAACGCGAGAATGAGATTATCCGCGTAAAATAAAACACTATTATGAGCAAAAAATAAAAGAGACACTTGTTAAAATTTTTAAGGATACGACCGTACCATGATTAAAGCTATCAAAGGGTTTAATGATATTTTGCCTGATCAGTCCGCAAAATGGCTGCATTTAGAAGCGATATTGGCTGAAGTACTGGGCAGATACGGCTTTGAGCATATTCGCTTGCCAATCGTTGAGCAAACCGATTTGTTTGCGCGTGCTATTGGCGGTGCGACTGATATTGTCGAAAAAGAGATGTATAGCTTTAACGATAAATCTGATCCACCAACGCCGTTGGCTCTACGCCCCGAAGGTACAGCAGGTGCAGTACGTGCTGTGATTGAGCACAACTTGCTGCGCGGTGATACGCCTAAATTATGGTATATCGGTCCAATGTTTCGCTATGAGCGTCCACAAAAAGGTCGTTATCGTCAGTTTCATCAAATAGGTGTTGAAAGCTTTGGTAGTGCCTTACCAGACGCTGACGCTGAGCTGATCGCCATGACCCGTTTGATGTGGCAAGAGCTGGGTCTAAAAGATGAGATGCGTTTAGAGCTAAACAGTCTGGGCGAAATTGATGAGCGTCATGCTTATCGCGAAGCATTGGTTGCTTATTTAACCGATAAAAAAGATCAGCTGGATGAAGACAGCAAGCGCCGCTTGACCACCAATCCGCTACGTATTTTAGATAGCAAAGAAGCAAGTACCCAAGCTCTATTGGTAGACGCGCCTAAGCTTGCTGACTTTTTAGGTGAAGAAAGCGTGGCGCATTTTGAGCAAGTACAAGCCTATTTAACAGAGCTGGGTATTAATTTTGAGATCAATCCACACTTAGTACGCGGTCTTGATTATTATAACAAAACGGTTTTTGAGTGGGTGACCGACAAGCTTGGTAGCCAAGCGACTGTTTGTGCAGGCGGCCGTTATGATGGTTTGATTGGGCAACTAAAATCCATCGGTACTGATGGCAATAAGCCAGTAAAATCTGAGCCTGCTGTTGGATTTGCCATGGGGCTTGAGCGTTTATTACTGTTAATGGAAGCGGTTGCGCCAATTGCTGATGTTCCCGCTTGTGATGTCTTTGTGGTTGCCCATCCAGAGGTTTATAGTGCTGGTATTGGCTATGCTCAACGTCTACGCTATAGTCGCCCAGACATTCGGGTGAAAATGGCGAGTGCGACGAGCCTAAAAGCGCAAATGAAGAAAGCCGATAAGTCAGGTGCTGCATTGACCGTTATTATTGCGCAGCAAGAGCTGGATGATAATACCCTCAGCGTTAAAGACATGCAGACGGGCGAACAACAGACGGTTGCGACAGATTGGCTGTCGAGCAAAGAAAATTTTATCCGTCAGTAATCGATTGCGGTTTTAGTATTAGCAATTTCATAACACTTTTATCAGGTAAACATATATGGCTCTGACACCCAATTCGCCGAATGCAGACAATTCAATGCAAGCGTTAAAGCAGTATGGCAGCTATATTGTCACTGCGATTTTGTTGGCACTGGCCGCTTATTTTGGTTGGACATATTGGCAGGACAACCATGCGCGCGTAGACACCGTTGCAGCAGATCATTATGCAGACATTCAGCGGTTGAATGAAGAAGTCAGTTTGGCCTCACAAAACCCTGATTTGGAAGCAGAAGCACAGGCAGCACTTGCCCAAAGTCGCACCCAGCTAAACAAAGATATTGATGCGCTAGTCAGCGAGCATGGTGAGTCGGTTTACGCTTGGCAGGCACTGATGATTAAAGCGCGTCAGCAAGTAGATAATAATGAATTTACCGAAGCAAGTGAAACCCTCAAAAAAGCATTGGCCATTGATTTAGGTGATGCAGGCTTACAGGCAATTACTCGTTTGCGCTATGCGACAACGTTACTAGCGGCAGGCGATGCGGATGCTGCATTAGCAGAAGCCAACAATGATATGCCAAGCTCATTTGAAGCCAGCCAACAAGAGTTGTTAGGGGATATTTATTTGGCACAAGATAATAAAGACTCAGCGATCAAGTCTTATAATAATGCTTGGGAGTTGTTACGCAACCGTCAAGAGACGCGTGCAGTATTGGCATTAAAGATGGAGAGTCTGGGCATCGTACCTGAGCCTATCGACGAACCAGTCAGTCTGATTCAAGAGTCAAGTAGTGCTGCACAGCCCTTAGTGGAAGAAAATGCTGCTGCCGAGGTTGCGCAATAATTGTACAGTGACAAGCGCTGTTAACCAATAATAGCGTTTGCGTTCTACCTAATGCCTGATAATTGCTAGTCAATAGCGCGTATCTATAACCGTTCTACAAGCTAAGTGGTGCAGTAAAACAATAGCGTCGCATAGACCACTAGCACTCATTGAATGTGCTTGGTGAGTACTAATCGTCGATCTTACATTTACTGATAACCAATTTACTAATTAATAATAATTTATTTGTAGTGAGAACTCATAATGACTCAATCTATTCGCTCTAGCAAGATATCAAAAGCTAAAACTATCAAATCGACGGTGATGCATGTGGCAGTATTGGCAGTGATGGGCACTGCAGTGATTGGGTGTAATCGCGGTATTAAACCCGTCGTCAATGATCCAGTCAAGCTGGTACAGATTGCTGAGCCTATCAGTGTGTTGCAACCGGTTTTTAGCACAGATATTGGCAATAAAAAAGCCAGTAAGAAAGATCCATTAGACTTGCAAGTAGGTTATGTCAATGGCCAAATCGTCACTGCATCGCGCGGTGGGGACTTGACCGGCTTTAACAGTGCAGGCGAACGTTTATGGTCGATCAACGTTGGCGATCAAATCACGGGCGGTGTTGCTTTAGATGCTTTAAGCCAAACAGCGATTATTAGCACACGCGGCGGTCAAGTGATGGCATTTGATAGTGTGACTGGCGCAAAACGCTGGCAGAAGCAGTTATCAGGATCAGTATTGACACCCGCTTTAATTACCAATAACCGTGTCATTCTATCAGCGAACGATGGCTTTTTACATGGCTTGTCACTACAGACAGGTCAGTCTGTCTGGCAGTTTGCCACACAAGTGCCAGCCATCAGTGTGCGCGGTAGTGCGGCGCCAACGTTATTAGATAGCAAAACGGCATTATTGGCGACTGCTGATGGTCGTTTACATGCGGTGACGACTGATAGTGGTTTACCGCAGTGGTCAAGACGTGTTGGCGTTGGTACTGGTAGTAGTGAAGTTGAGCGCATGAGTGATGTCGATGGTACGCCGATCGTCGATAAAAACCAGCTATTTGCCATCAGTTATAGTGGTCAGTTATTAGGTATTGATTTGGCTTCGCGTCAAGTCATGTTTGTCAACGAGCTTGCCAGCTTAAAGTCACTTGCTGTAAATAACCAGCAAGTGATTGGTACCAGCTTAGAGGGCAAAGTGGTTGCCTATAATCGCAGTAATGGTGAGGTTCTTTGGGAAAGTGAAGAGCTGGCTTATCGTCATTTAACCAATCCTGTAATGATTGGCAATTATATTGCCGTGGGTGATTTTGACGGCATGGTACACTTATTTGATCCAGCTAGCGGTAAAATCGTTAGCCGTGTACAAACTAAGGGCGCTTTGAGTAGCTTGCAAGTACAAGGCAGCCGCTTGATGACACAGAGCACATCAGGACAGGTTGCTATTTGGCAATTAGCCCGCTAAGCTTTTTATCGGTTAATGCTTACTTAGATAGTATGTTGGATATTATCGTTAAGCCAACGGGTTGATTGCAATTTTAGAGAACACCAACGCTGCTTCGTCAGCGTTTAGTGCCTTGTGTAAATTGCTTGTTTAAATACAGGCTTTCGCGTACTCTATGCGACCGATGCGCCGTAGGTGTTATCCATATATATATATTATTTATTTATCATTTAGTCATCCTATGTACCACTTACTAATTGTAAAATAGCTGACTATTATTTTTACTATTGTTTTATCATTCATTTTAATTTGCGGTCAAGAGCAGCTTATTCACGACTACTGTTATATCACTGGTTATAAGAATAACTGTACTGCCCGCCATTGTGCCTTTCACTGAGAGTAACCCATGAGTATCAAGCCTGTGGTCGCCTTAATTGGTCGTCCAAACGTCGGTAAATCTACCTTATTTAATCAGTTCACAAAAAGTCGGCAGGCATTGGTTGCTGATTTGTCAGGACTGACTCGTGACCGTCAGTACGGTGATGCTACCTATGAAGACAAATCTTTTATCGTTGTAGACACTGGTGGTATTGGTGAGGCGGATGATGGTAGCGGCAATATTGATGACTATATGTCTGAGCAATCGCATACAGCGATTCATGAAGCGGACATCATCGTATTTGTGGTAGATGCTCGTGCTGGTATGATCGGCGCAGATGCGGAGATTGGTAAGTTTTTGCACACACTTGGCAAACCAGTCTATGTGGTTGCCAATAAAGTCGATGGTGCTCACGACGCTGCACCTGCCGAGTTTTATGCATTAGGATTGGGTGAGCCATATCCGATGGCGGCAAGTCATGGTCGCGGTGTCGGTAATTTGCTTGAAATATTGACGGCTGATATGCCTGAGCAAGAGAATGTCGTAGAGCCAAAAGGTTTGAAGTTAGCGATCATAGGTCGTCCAAACGTTGGTAAATCTACGCTAGTCAATCGTCTATTGGGTGAAGACCGAGTAGTGGTTTTTGATATGCCCGGTACCACGCGTGACAGTATTTATATTCCTTATACACGCGAAGGTAAAGACTACGTCTTAATCGATACTGCTGGTGTGCGCCGCCGCGGCAGAATTGATGAAAAAGTAGAGAAGTTCTCGGTCATTAAAACCCTGCAAGCAATCGAAGATTCTAACGTCACCGTTATTGTTATTGATGCGCATGAAGGTATCGTTGATCAAGACTTGCATATGATTGGCTATGCGCTTGATGCGGGTCGTGCTCTAGTTGTTGCGATTAATAAGTGGGATGGTCTGACTGCTGATCAGAAAAATTATATCAAGATTGAGATGGATCGCCGCTTTAACTTTATCCCTTATGTAAAAGTACATCTAATCTCAGCACTACATGGTACGGGTGTGGGTAATCTATACCCGTCTATCTTGCGTGCTTATAAATCTTCGATGTTTGAAGTGTCAACCAATCGTTTGACTCAGATTCTGCAAGATGCGGTGACAGCCAATCCACCACCAACGGTTGCTGGTCGCCGTATTAAACTGCGCTTCGCTCACATCGGTGGTCACAATCCGCCCGTGATTGTCATTCATGGTAACCAAACCAGCGCGCTACCTAAGAGCTATCAGCGTTATCTGGAGAACCAATTCCGTCAAGTATTTAAGCTCGAAGGCACGCCGCTCAATGTTGTCCTTAAACAAAATGACAACCCATATGCCAACAAGAGCGATACGCCAACCAAAGCGAAGACGCAACAGTTGCGCCAACGCGAGCGTAATCGGGCACAAAAATTTACTACCAAAGATAAGCAGAAATTCACCAATAAAGATAAAAAGCGTTAATTTAGCAAAATGATGACGGTCTTTATATTGTTGTAGTAAATAAAGACTATTGGATTCTATTGTTCATGCTTCTCTGTAATGTGCCATATCATGATGATTATATCGGTCATCATGATATATTAATACGTTGTTAAGTTTTATTAACATGTGATATTTCCCTCACTACTCCTACAAAATACCTGTACTATAATCAAAAGTTTTCTTAACTCAGTTAAGTAATATGAACAACCGTCCCTCTCAAACCATCTCTACGCTTATTTGGCGTTCTGTCGTACAAGCCATTATTTTGGCTGTGTTGGCAGGCTTCTTGATGTCTATCGTTTATGGTTTGTTATACCACTATAAAGAGAAGCGTCAGCATATCCAGCAATTGGCTACCATGTTGACCACCAGCGCATCGACAGCCGATGGTGCTGATATCGTGGCTGAGCAAGTGAGATTCTTGTTAGAAAGTGAACCCAGCATTAGAAGTATTTTATTTTATTCAACACCCAAACCTATTGATGAAGTTAATCAATCCAGAGATGATTGGAAGAATGCTTTATTTGCAGATACTGTCAGCTTCAATTATCCCGTTACCAGTGACGATATCGGTGATGATAGCGCGCTAGATACGTTAAACAGCAGTCAGCAATCGTCCACGACTTTATCAAATGGTGAGCAAGAATCGTCAGCGTCTAGTGAGGCCAATAAAAATAGCGCGTTAGTTGGATATATTGATCTCACTTTAGATGTGAACACCCTGCGTTCACATTGGTTTCGAAGCAATATATTGCTATGGCTTATTACCACGATATTGACGGTACTTTGGGTATTGTACATTCTGCGCAAACTCAAATGGCCAATCAGAGATATTGAAGCTTTGAAAGAAGTCTGTCACATCGTTGTGAAAAACCCAGAGCTTGAGCAGTTACCAGTGATTCCACAGCTTTTTGAATTTCAGGAACTGGTGCAAATCAAGCAAACTTTGGCTGTATTGTTTGATCGTTTACAGAAAGTCCAACAAGATTATGAGGCGCTTGCTATTTTTGAGCAGCAATTACACAACAAAGACGTATCCCTCGATGTGCAGCTGCATAACTTTCAAAGCATGATCACCCATGAGCTGAAAACTTCGCTAAACGCTATCGTAGGCGGTTTACAGCTGTTAGATTACGATACCCTCAATAGAGAACAAAAAGATGCGGTTGAAATTATCAGTGACGGTAGTGATAAATTGGTGTCGTCGCTTGATCATATTATTCAATTGAATCAAATACAAAAAGGTCAGATGAGTATTAATTGTATTGCGTTCAATCCACTGCAGTTGATCGCCGATCTGTTGGCAGAATATGAGCCTATTGCTCGGCAAAAAAGGCTAGAGTTGATTAGCCGTATTCATCATATAGACTATGGTCTGGAAGGGGATGCGGAAAAAATAAAACAAATATTATCGATATTACTGAGTAATGCGATTAAGTTTACTCCAGCGGGGCAGGTGACTATTACGTCGCAATTGACCCATTTTGATAAAAGCAATCGCTGGCAAATCAGTGTGAAAGACACAGGTATTGGTATCGATAGCACTCATATCGATGATATTTTTAATCCGTTTTTCCAAGTGGATTCATCACAAACTCGCCAATATGAAGGCTCAGGTGTTGGTTTGCCAGTCGTCAAGCAAATGGCTCAGCTGATGGGCGCTACTATAGAAGTAGATAGCACGTTAGGGTCAGGCACCCAATTCATGCTGACCATATCGATGACCAATAAACAGCAGTCTCGGCAGCAGCATTTATTGGCTGGATTGACTATTATTTACTATTATTATCATGAAGTCGGGTTTTTAGCGAAGGAGCTAGAGCGTTTAGGCGCGACGGTCATTTATCGTCAGCATGAAACACTGGTTATAGAGGAGATGAGTATAAGACAGGTGAATATGGTGATGTTTGCGGAAGATATCTTTCCAAGTAAAGCTGAGTCGTTAGCCAAGCGTATTCGTCAATTTGAAAGTGAACATCGGGCTTTATTGGTATATTGGTATCCACCACATCGAGCGAAGCAGTTAGATAGCTTTGAGCATGGTTTGAAAGCAGCTGGCGTCGATTACTGTTATAGCGCCACTTATAAAGATAAAGCATTAAGCGACTTGCTTAAGCGCTGGTTGGTATGGACGTAAGAGGACTAAAGGATTTGTCACGCTTACTGTACTAACCTCGTTTAATGTACTCGATTGCCTTTCATTTACTCATTTACTGTAAATAGTTTCGAACATCGTATTTTCGACAAGAGTGCTTGCTTTTAATCTGAAAAATATGATGAACGAGGGCAAACCTGCTAAGTCTAGTAAATCAGTGTTTATCACAGTTTTATGATGACACTACTTAATGGCAATAATAAAATCTGTGCGGTGAATGAAGACATAAAAAAGACGCCCCGTTTTGAGGCGTCTTTTTTGTCAGTAATGTTCTTGAAAAATAGCTTTTACTAATATTCTCTAAAACAGATTTTGTGCCCAACGTACGACACGCTGCCAAGTGCGGCTCATAAAGCCTGACTGCTCGATATCACTGGTCGCTATAATAGGCACTGAAGCCACCGCTTTACCATCAATAACCGCCATCATTTTGCCAATTTCTTGACCTTTTTTGATGGGTGCTTCTAAGCTCTCAGGAATATCTACCACAGTCGTGATTTTATTTTTTTGCGTTTTGCTGGTTAGAATTTGTAAGTTATCCGCAGTGACTAGCTCGACTTCATCAGCTTCACCGAACCAGACCGGAACTTTGCTGACGAATTGTCCGGCAGGTGCTTTGGTGACAGTAGTGAAGTGGCCAAAGCCCCAGTTGAGCAGCTCACGTGATTGATCGGCACGTGCTTGCTGGCTCTCTGTTCCCATAATCACAGAAATCAAGCGCATGCCATCACGATTGCTTGAAGCCGCTAAGCAATAGCCTGCGGCATCAGTGTGGCCAGTTTTTAAACCATCAACGGTAGGGTCAGTTGCAAGCAGAGCATTACGGTTACCTTGAGTAATACCGTTATAGGTGAACTCTTTTTCTGCATAAATACCATAATAGTCGCCGCTATTCTTGATAATAGCACGTGACAATTTGGCCAAATCTAGTGCTGATGCCTCATGCCCTTCGTCAGGCATACCAGTAGAGTTGACGAAATGGGTATTTTTCATACCAAGCTTTTCTGCTTGCTCATTCATCAAGATAGCAAATGAGGCTTCGCTACCAGCGATATGCTCAGCCATAGCTTTTGAGGCATCGTTACCTGATTGAATAATAATACCGCGTAGCATGTCGATAACACTCGCAGATTTATTTACCGGCACATACATGCAAGACTGGCTGCTACTACCACGACACCAAGCATTTGGACTCATTATGACTTGGTCATCTTCTTTGAGGTCGCCTGATGCTAAGCGCTGCTCAATGATGTAACTGGTCATCATTTTTGTCAAAGACGCTGGCGGTAGCGACTCATTGGCGTTCTTTTGTGCCAAAATCTCACCAGTATTATAATCCATCAATACATAGGCGGTATTATCCATCTCAGGCGGCTGGATGGCTGCGTTTGCCATCACTGCACTCATAGAGATACTCACACCGACTACCAGCTGCACCAGCTGATTTTTTACACGCTTTACTGTCATATATCGTTACACCGCATCATGAAACCAAATGTATCTACCGCTTGTACCTTGCACTAAATCTTATGCATCATTTTAAGTAGCCTGTCTTAAACATTCTGTTTAAAAACAATGTATTAATAAGAGTGGTGATGGCTGAGCGACAGACATAAAATTAACGCCTTATCTTAGCAAAATGCCAACCGATGGGGAATCGATAAATGCAAAAAAAGACCCGATTAAAAAGAAAGAGTAGTAAGAAGTAAACGTTTGCTCAGACTAATACTGCCACAGTGCCTTGAATAGAAATAATTCGACTGTCATAAAAAAGCTTACGGTCATCCTGTTGGTATAAACAGAATTACCGTAAGCTTTTTTGTTACTTACAAGCCTGATGAACAAGCTTATAAGGTGTCGCTAAATAGCCCATATTCAACGTTCCAAAACAGATAATGCCATGATTTATTGTCATTAATTATAGCTGACTTTATCAATTTAGAATCAATACTGGGGCATAGTTATTGTAGGGGAGACGATAGGATGTATGATAAGTAAGCCAATTATAATGTTGTAATTGTTGAGCTTAGTTATGATATTCCACTACTGGTATTCAGCATTCGCCAAATCTTCGCATAGAGCTTTGTTGTCTTGTTTAGAGAAGCCCATTGTCCAGCTACGAATGCCTTGTAATATCTGGCGATAATCTTGCTGAGTGGATAGATATTGAATCGCTGCTTTTGGATCTTCTAAAGACGGCATCAACTCGTGAAGCTGCACGTTATAAGATTTATAAAAGCGCTGTTTTTGTTTGCCATTGAGCATCGGTGGACATATCTCTGATAGCACTTGCATGACCGCAATTTCATGTTTGGTAACATTGATGCCAGACATATCTAGAGGTATGGTTGTAGCAGAATTATTCGCCGCAAAGGATGCTTGAGACAACATGGCAACAGACGTTACCAGTCCTGCAAGACTAATTTTGGACGCCGTCTTTGCTATCACAGAAGCTATAGATAATATCGATTGATTTTTCATGCAGTATTACACTCGCTTATCTTTAATTAATGGTGATATGTTAATGGGTAAAAAAACAAAAGTCACATAAAATATTGATTTATGTGTAGATATCTTGTGAGCCAAAGCTCTTTTTGAGCAACATATCAGCAGCATAGACTCATAAGTTACGTCAGCATAAAAATATAAGTTTGTATTGTTGTAAGGTGTTGCCTATTGTAACGTCACGCCAAGTTTTTTTGCTGTTATTGATGCAGATATCATCGTGATAAAATTATAAATTGGATAGATTCTGCGCAAAGACTGGGTTCGTGTCAGCGTATTATTAGGGTATAATCGCCCAAAATTATGGTGGCATCCGCGTTTTGCTATATCAATTATCAATTTTTTCATATCCATGCTGCGATATAAACACAGTATTATTTTATTTGATAGCGGTATGGCTTTTTTAACTTTGATAGTAAATTCAGCTACCATTTGACGCTTGCCAAATGCTGTGTATAAATACTATTTATGCAGAAAAAGTCAATGTAGATGGCAGCATCAACAGTATGATCACACAAACTAACCACCATTTTCGGGTCTGATTATAGCAATTTTATGCGGCTAAAGTTCATAAGTGGACAGGCGGTCATTAATGAGTATATTGAGTGAAAATGAAATTTTTAATTAGTAATGATGATGGGGTTTATGCACCAGGGTTACTAGCATTATATCAAGCCCTGTCTGCTATTGCAGAGGTGGTAGTGGTTGCGCCAAACAGTGAGCAAAGTGGCTGCGCGAGTGCTTTGAGCCTCTCCATGCCATTATATACTCATCGATTGGATTCTGGTTTTATAGCGGTAAATGGTTCGCCCGCGGACTGTGTACATTTGGCATTGCATGAGTTATATCCTGATACGTGTTTTGATTGTGTGATTACTGGTATCAATTCTGGTGCCAATCTTGGTCAAGACGTTTTATTTTCGGGTACCTTTGGTGCTGCATTAACCGCACAGCTCTTTGGAATACCTGCCATTGCGACCTCCCTAGTGGGCGGCGGCGTCAAAGGAGAAGGGCAAGAGCAGACCAGTCATTATCAAATGGCGGCAGCTGAAATTGTTAAATTATTGATAGAAACACCGATATTAGATGCTTGCAAAAATTTGCCCTATCATGTATTAAACGTTAATATTCCTGATGTGGATAGTGCCGATGAGATCAAAGGTCGGAAAATAACGGCGTTAGGGCACCGTCAGATTGCGCGTCCTGTACATCATGTGGTCGATCCACGTGGGCGTGATGCTTATTGGTTGTCGCTACGTAAACGCCCACATGAGTTGCCATTAGAAACTGAAGGTTTGCAGTCCTCCACAACAGATATGACGGATGATCAAGCGGTAGCGGCGGGTTATATCAGTTTATCGCCAGTGCGCCTGCATCATACGCCAGCAGACACGCTTAAAACGCTGTCGGCGTTAATGCTATAAATTTACGCTGCCAAAATGCGTCAAACAGCTGGTCAATATCCTGATATTATCTGCGCTATTTTTGTTATTTGGCTGCCATTTATCTCATTTTTATCACCATTTTCAAAATGAGGACACGCCTTAGAAAATGGTTTACTATCGAGTGATTGATAATGGTATTTGCCAAATACTAAACGGTATAAAAGTTAGCAAAATGCTTGTGAGTAACACAAGGAGTTTGTGAGTAACATAAAGAATAGGAAATCTTGTATGAAGAAGCTTATTGCTGGATCGCGCTTTGCAACAGTGGCATTGATAGGTACTTTAACAGCAGCAACGTTAACGATGGTGGGCTGTGCAACCAAGCCTACTTACCAATCAGCTAACCAAGCGGGACCTAAGATTATTACCAATGCACAAGGCGTTCCTAACTACCATCGTGTACAGCGTGGCGATACGGTCAGCCAGATTGCTGAGCGCTATCGTCTCAGTTACCGTCAAATCGGTTCGCTCAATGGTTTGGACAGCAAGTATACGATTTATAGTGGTCAATGGCTCAAGCTGTGGCAAGGTACGCCAGCCGATAACAATCGTTATAACGCGCCTACAACGACACAGCCAACGTACAGACCACCTGTAACGAGCGTGCCTAATAATAGCTCACAAAGCCCTGTATACGAAGTGACGGCTAACGCAACGTCAGGTTATGAATATCCAAGTCGCAATCAAGTGACTCGTAACTTTGATGCGGCAGCGGGTACGATGGGTATGTGGTTTGCTGGTAATATCGGTGATCCCGTACTTGCTAGCCAATCTGGCACGGTACTGTATTCGGGCGATGGTCTGCCAGAGTATGGCAATCTTATTATGATTCGCCATAGTGATAATTACATCACCGCTTATGCGCATAATAGTCAGCTACTGGTCAAAGAAGGCGATGCTGTACAGCGCGGTCAGCGCATTGCAAACATGGGTAACAGTGGCCAGACCAATCAGGTCGGCTTAGAGTTCCAAGTGCGCTTAAATGGTAATCCTATTGATCCACGTGCGGTACTAGGGCGTTAAACGTGATGCCAAGTTTTGACTGATTTGGCAAGTTTAGTGGCTTTATTCAGAGCGCTTGAATTTTAGAGCGTTTGAATAAAGCCACCTTAACTAAATCGGTTTATTTGAGTCGCTTTACTTATTCATACTTGAGAATTTTATGATGTTAAAAAAACAATATCTTGCTCTGTTTCCTGCGTTAGTGATGGTTGGGTGTACCAGCCAACAGGCAATGCAAAAACCTAGCAAACCCGTGCGTCAAGGCAACGTTCAGATTACCCAAACTCAAACCATTCAAGTGAAGCCAGCACCGAAGCCTGTCATCAAGCCGCAGCCAGTGGCAAAGCCAAGCTATAACAGCTTCTCTGATTGGAAGTCGGATTTTTCTATGCGGGCGATTTCATCAGGCCATGATGCAGCGACGGTGCGTCGTCTACTTGATACCGCTTATTTAAATCAGCAAGTCATCTCACTTGACTCAGGACAGCCAGAGTTTTCTAAGATGCCATGGGAATACGTCGATTCTGCCGTATCTGATGGGCGTGTGAGTACTGGTAAGCGTAAGTTCGCCGAGCAACGGGCATTTTTGTCGCAATTAGAATCGCAGTACGGCGTCAATGCAGAAATAATCGCTGCCATTTGGGGCATGGAGTCGTCATACGGCGTGGTGACGGGTAATAGCAGCATACCAAGCTCGCTTGCGAGTCTGGCTTATGATGGTCGTCGCCAAGAGTTTGCCGAAACTCAGTTGTTGTCATTAGCGACACTATTGCAGCGCGGTGATGTGTCTTGGTCGCAGCTGGATGGTTCTTGGGCAGGCGGCATGGGACAGACGCAGTTTATCCCTGATACTTGGCTGAAGCACGGAGTGGATGGCGATGGTAATGGTCACCGTAATCCGTGGGCAACGGGCGATGCACTGGCGTCCACCGCTAATTATTTAAGTAACTCAGGTTGGGTTCGAGGTCTAGCGCCATTTTACGAAGCGACCATTCCTGCCTCATTCGATTACTCCATGGTTGGTAGTAAGCAGCCTGCCGCGAGATGGGCGGCGATGGGTGTTGATACCATCGCTGATGTTTATTTGGATGCCAATACCGAAATGGAGCTGTGGCTACCAGCTGGCAAGGATGGTCCAGTGCTGTTACTCAGTCCAAACTTTGATGTGATCAAGGTTTATAATAACTCATCGAGCTATGCGCTAGGTGTCAGCTTGTTGGGTAAAGCGCTTGCTGGACAAGGCGGATTACAGAAATCATGGCCGCGTTATGAGCGTCCATTATCCACAGCTCAAGTACGAAATTTACAGCAGCGTTTGACCAACTCAGGCTATGATACTAAAGGCGCTGACGGTATCGTGGGTACCAATACTCGATTGGCGTTCCAGCGCTGGCAAGCAGACAATGGTCAGACTCCAGACGGCTTTATTACTCAGCGTAGTGCGTCATCGTTAGCTTCGTGGTGAAGCAGGTTGATTGCACTGCTTTTGACTCGTATTAATTCTAATATTAACGTGTTAAAAGAAATTTTTTAACCATCATTTTTGACGGTAGTATTTAATACGATGAGCTTAGTGAATAAAATAAAAAAGCACCTTATTAGGGTGCTTTTTTATTTTACGCTATGATTGTTTTTCAACAGACCATAATCTTGTCAGGTTTTAATAAATAATATCGACACAAGAAGACTGATACTGTGACTGATAAACGCTACACTGTTTGTTTATCAATGCGCTTTGTTTATCAACGCGCTATTTATAAGAGCTGACATTATATTTGTCTGTTCAATCTTTTAATATTAGATACAATAGATCCTTTATCCTCATAACGAATGGCAACGAGCAGTGACATTATGATAGACCAGTCTCTTATGTCCGATATGCTTAGTCCATTTTGGGTCAGTATTAAGCTTGCTGGTGTCACTACCATTTGTTTATTACTGTTCGCAACGCCTGTGGCTTATTGGCTCGCTAAGCCCAGTCGTAGGCAAGTTGTGGCACGTCTTAAAGTCTTGCTTATGGGCATCATTGCCATGCCATTGGTTTTGCCGCCTACCGTCATCGGCTTTTATCTTTTATTACTGTTAAGCCCTAGTGTCGGTATTGGTAAATGGCTTAGCGAACATAATATCAGTTCCTTGATATTTACCTTTGAAGGTCTTGTCATTGGTTCAATTATTTACTCCTTACCTTTTTATATTCAGCCTGTCTACGCCCAATTTTTACGTATTCCACAAAGCGTGATGGAAGTGGCACATTTATTGGAGCCAAGCCGTTTCAAACGGTTTCTCAGAGTCGCTCTGCCACAAGCGCGTGTCGGTATTGTGCTCGGCAGCTTAATAAGTTTTGCCCATACTATTGGTGAGTTTGGCGTGGTTTTGATGATAGGGGGTAGTATATCCGATGAGACTAAAGTGGTCTCGATTGCGATATACGAGCAAGTAGAGGCGCTGAATTACGAGGGAGCGCACATGATGTCTGGGATTCTCATCATTATGGGAGTGATTATGGTGGCGTTGATTGCTAGTGTGAGCCGGCTGAATCAACGCTCATAAGATCGTAGTTAATATATACAGTTTGTATTAATGCATCAAAATTTATTTATCCATTTCTTTTCATCATATCTAAGTCAGTTGAGTAAGCAAACAAAGCCGGAGCGCCGCCCGTGTGCCAGAATAAGACAGTGTCTGTTTTTTTGATTTTGCCAGACCGAATCATATCTATGAGTCCACCCATCGCCCGACCCGTATAAACAGGGTCCAAAAGTATGCCCTCTGTTTGCGCAGTCATCTCAATGGCTTCGTTCTCTAAAGTACCAACCACACCATAACCGTCGCCCACATAATCGGAGTTAAGTATTAAGTCGATCTCTGAAAACTGGTAATCGGCACCGATAAGGGTGGCGGTGTTATTGGCAAGTGCGACGGTATACTGATCAAACGGTACTTTGTCTGTTTCACCTTTATCGATATTGATACCCACAATGTGCGCAGGCGAGTTGAGTATTTTTTTACCAAGCATCAAACCGGCTTGTGTTGCGCCAGAGCTAGAGGCAAAAACGATATGAGTAAATGAGACGTCCATACTTTTACGTTGTGACTCTAACTCTTTAAAAGCCTCTACAAAGGCCAAAGCACCCAGCTCATTGGAGCCACCATAAGGTATGACGTATGGTTTTTTGCCTTGTTTTTTTAACTGTTCAACGATTTTAGGGATGTCTTCCCCTTTGCGATGGGCACCTGCCCAATGGATATATGATCCAAAAATTTTGTCTAATAAAAGATTGCCACTTGCTTGCTCGGGTTCTTCTCCGCCTAATACTAAATGGCAGTCAAGTCCCAAGCTTGCAGCGGCAGCAGCAGTCTGGCGACAATGATTGGATTGTGCAGCTCCTGCCGTAATCACGCAATCAGCACCCTGAGCAAGGGCATCACCCAGGATAAATTCAAGCTTACGGGTTTTATTGCCACCCAATGCCAGTCCCGTGTTGTCATCTCGTTTCATAAAGATAGTAGGGCCATCAAGTTCTTTACTTAACCTAGTAAGCTCTATCAATGGAGTGGGGAAGAAGCCTAATGATTGTCTGGGTATGTGGTTATATTCCATATTTTGTCCTCTGTATAATAAAAAAATGCTGAATAATTATACGTCGTAAAACCATAACGAAATTTATAAATACGCATTGATTTTGAAAATAAATAGAATCTCAGATATCCGTTTAACCCGTATAAAATAAAAATCCTCATGCTGGCTTGAGAGGTTGCATGAGGATTGTTTGAGTACTATTTTAGAGCGATCTGTCAGACCAGATAGACGATTAAAAATGAAACTTCACTAGAGCACTAGGTGTATTTTGGGTCGTATCACTACCATACTTATTCTTCCAATAGCTATATTCTATACCGACTTCTAAGCGATTATCAATGCCCAATAGTGGCTGTAAGTTGTATTTTATTTGCGGATTGATGTGCAATTGATCTTTTAAGTCGTCGTTGTTAAAAGAGTAGTCTATATAACCATCTATCACAACGTTATTTTTCTCCCAACCGTAGGTTAAGGTGATTTGTTGGTCATCATCAGTATTGTCATTGAAGACATGATATAAGGAAGCGGAGGCGTACTTCATACCAGAAATAGGGACATTCAAATCTGCACCTAGTCCTATCATATAGTTGTCTTGGCTAAAGCCTGTACTGTTTGAGCCAAACTCATATTGACCTGCTAGATTGAGCTGTTTGATAAAGCTATCATCGAAAGTTGTAAGCTTTAACTTGGGAGCAAACTCGCCATACGTTTCTTTAAATCTATTGTTTTCAATATCATTTGCGCCTTGATGGCGATCGACGAAGAAAAATACGCCGCCCCAACTGTGGGTAGATGCGTGCTCCAGAGTGATGGTCGTCAATTCTCCGTCTTCTACCAGCTCATAATCATTACCATATAGTACAGAAAGACTGGTATCGGTGAAAAGCACCTTTGCATGGCTGCTGCTCATCGTACCTAAGGCAACGATCGCGGCTAAAGCGGTGGTTAATGAGCTACTAAAAAACAGTTTTTTCTGAATATTGGTTCTACATAATTGGCTAGCCAGTGGCAGGTTTGCAAATAAGTGATAACGCACAGTAATATTCCTTTATATAGAGTGGGTCATCCTAGCAGGCTGGGTATATGACAGAAGCGCGTTTTAACTTCCTGTCAAAACGGGTCAATGCTGCTAAGGATAAAGCGCGGTCAATTTTTGATAGCAATCTAAAATAATGAAGATAAATGCTATCGATATAAGTATTGTCAAAAGTATAAAAAATGCTCTGTTGGCTATATTATCCGCAATAATTCTTAACACTTTGAAACAGTTAAGCATGTTTTATAATGAGTGACAACCATATGCTGGCTCAAAATAATGGTCTATCAAGCCTTCTAAGTATTTGATATTACCTAAGTTTATGATTTTATTAAATTAACTGACTAAATGGTCAGCTTTATTATTTTTGTAAACAAGGAGATATGTTGAAGTAGTTGGTAGGCTAAACCACTAGCAATAATTATTACGATTCAGAGTAGTGAGAAGAGCTGGTAGGGTGGTTGAGGACAAATGATATGAGAGGCAAGTGAATAGAGGTATGGCAGAATTAATAGACACAAAAAAACCTCAAGTAAACTAATACTTGAGGCGAAACTTGCTTAAACTTGAAAGTTTAAATTCGTTTTAGCTTTTTACTAAATATGGCGCAGCGGACGGGACTCGAACCCGCGACCCCCGGCGTGACAGGCCGGTATTCTAACCAACTGAACTACCGCTGCTTAGGTCGTACTTAGTTTATTTAACCACTTAGCCTACTACTTGAGAGTAACGCTATACTAGATAGTGGTGGGTGATGACGGATTCGAACCGCCGACATTCTGCGTGTAAGGCAGACGCTCTACCAACTGAGCTAATCACCCTTCGAACAATTGCTAAGCAATTTATTCAACATCAACTGAGCTCTAAGTTTGTCACTAAGCTCTGCTGCTGTGGGTGTGTATTATATAGATTTACACATGGCTGTCAAACAGTTTTTTAACTATTTTGAAAAATAATTGAAAATACTGTCTGAAAGTTATTATTAATAGTAGTCTAAGGCACGTGTTTACTAAGGTTGCTGCATAAAAACTTATTATGGTTAGTCATTGTTTGATGGTCAAAAACTACTATACTATTGAGGGTGTTTTACGACTCATGCTTTATTTTATGTTGATTGTTGGAGGCGGGCATAGAAAATTCCACTATTGAACAAACTTTTACGACCTGGTCTTGGGGAGACTTTGCAGGCTTGGGTCTGGTATTGCATATTGTTCTCATGATAGTAATGACGCTACGTGTTGTGTCAGTGCAGCGCAATATCGGTGTATCTATTGCTTGGATTGCTGTGCTCTATACCTTGCCTCTTTTTGGTTTCATCGCTTATATACTATTGGGTGAGCCGATGATAGGGCGGCGCTATCGTCAACGGGTAGACCAAGCAAGCTTATTGATGGATGATATGGCACGGCGTGAGAATTTGGTTTTTGATCAAGGACAAGAGCTGCTGTCAGCCAACTACCGCGGTGTCAGTCAAATAGGCACGCGTTGGACGGGGCTGGGCGTGTTTCCTAATCACAATATGCAGCTATTGACGGATCCTCATACTATCTTTCAGCGATTAATCGAAGATATCAATGCCGCTCAGAGTATTATCTTGATGGAGTTTTATATTGTTTATCCTAAAGGACAAGTACTAGAGGTGATAGAGGCGCTGTCAGCGGCAGCGCAGCGTGGTATTGAGTGTCATATATTGGCCGATAGCGTGGGCAGCTTTAGTTTCTTTAATAGTAGCGCGCATCGTACTTTAGAAAAAGCAGGTGTCTTTGTCCATCAGTCACTACCAGTGGGTTTATTTAAAACGCTATTTAAGCGCTCTGACTTGCGCAATCATCGTAAAATTGTGGTGATTGATGAGCACATTGGCTATATCGGTAGCTTTAACTTGGTCGATCCAAGATTTTTTAAACAAAATAAAAACGTTGGACAGTGGATCGATGTGGCGATACGCACGACCAGTCAACACTCTATTAGTATTACGACCGCCATGGCGATCGTGGTGGCCACGGATATTGGTGCGGAAAATAACGACAATCTAGACGCGCTCAATCAGCGAGTAAATGGCTATACTCGTAAACTATATGTGATGAACCCAACCATTAATGATTTAAACAGTCGGGTAAAGGTATTGGCTGGTGAGATCGACTATTATAAGCAACCAAATATTGGCTCAACATCGATTGTGATACCGAAGATGCCGATGGTAGAAGGAGTGCTGGCGCAGCTGATACCCTCCGCACCGCAAGTGACAGCCCATGTTATTTACAATACATTGGTGACCGTTATTCATCGCGCCAATAAACGCATTCGCATTACCACACCGTATTTTGTACCTGACGAGGCGCTCTCGGGAGCATTAACGATCGCTGCCAAACGCGGGGTTGAGGTGACGCTGATTGTCCCGGAAAAGGTGGATTCATTTCTTGTACAGCATGCGTCACAAGCCTATTATCAAGAGCTGCTCGAGGCAGGCGTGACGATTGCCTTGTTTAAGGGTGGTCTGTTGCATACCAAAACAGTGGTTATCGATGAGGATTATTGTTTATTTGGTACTGTAAACATCGATATGCGCAGTTTTTATCTAAATATGGAAGTGAGCTTGGCCATTTATACACCAGAGATGGTCGCTCAAGTCGCTGATTGCCAAGAAGCCTACTTACAAAGTTGCCGTTTTTTGAGTTTAGAGCAGTGGCAACAGCGCCATGGTGCAGAGCGTTTATTTGATAATGTGGTACGCTTATTTAGTCCTTTATTGTAGCATTTTCGATTTTAGGGTAAGGTAAACGACTGATGTCAGTTTAGTGCCATGATGACCTTATTTTTATTACTATTAATTTATCCCGATAAAGGATGCGCTTGTCTATGTATGCATCGTCTGCATCACCTCTAACGCCCTTTGATTATATTGCAGCAGGCTATTGGCAAGACTTTCTAGCGGATCGTCCTATCGCTGGTGGCATTGCTTACGAAAGCGAGCTTCGTGATTGTATCTTAGATGAGTCATTGGCAAGCTTACAGCGAGTCGATACGCTGCTGTCGCACATACGCCGTGAGATGGTTAAAACTGGTCGATGGCATGAAGAGAGATTATTGCTCGATGAACGCTATCGTAACTTTATGGTATTTTTGGCGTTTTATGCAGGGCGAGTATTAGCACAGCAATGGCAAAGTACGCCGCATTGGTATGGACAGTTTGAGCTACATAAGCGCTATCCTGAACTGGCTCTTACAACCGATGATTTTTATCAATACATGGCGGTTGTCTATTGTCAGTCGGCTGATGCTAATAGCGTTACGTCATTGTTTTTTGCACTAGAGCCGATAGGGATGCGTCTATTTGGTCATATTGATCGGCCGTTTGAGGCGGTACAAGGCGGTCAAGTGGCGAGTGGTCTTTATCAAGCGGTTAGCGCAAGGTTGCCACATGCGCACGACGATCACGTTGCCAGTTCAATCACACCAGCCATTAATATCAGCACACCAAATACAAGCGCTAATGTAGAGCGCATTAAAACGGTTGATAGTCAGAAACCGTTAGAAAAAGAAGGGTTGAGTCATACGCCACATGCTGTGCCAGAATCTCAGAACCTGTCTCAGCAAGAGAGCCAAACTAAGCCTGTGCTGTCTAAATCAGAAACAGTGCAACCTCATACAACCTCAGAAAATACGGTATTAGAGCAGCCACTACCATCGGCAGTGCCTTCTCCTCAAGAATTGCCAACGCCTGCGATTTTTACGCAACTACTCGTAGAGCTAGATAACATAGAAGTCGTTCAAACGGCTGGCAATAGTGAGTATCAGCAAGCCCATAAAGTGTTGGAGCAGTTAGAACAGCATATCGCCAAGCAAAGTCAGCCGCGCGCACAAATGCGCTTTTCAGAGAGTCATTTAACGACAAAAAAGCAAGCGCTATTAACACTACAAGAGGCGGCGCAGGCGGGTAATAGTGCTGCCATGCTACATTTGGCAATGTATGAATTACTTGGCGAAGGATTAACGGTTGATAAGGGTGCTGCTACAGCGTCAGGGGTTGAGTGGGTTAAGCAGGCAGCCAGCAAAAATGACAGTCGTGCGCAGCGCCTACTAAGCAAGATGTATTACCAAGGGGTCGGCGTGGCGCAAGATATAGACACTGGCAAATATTGGCTAGAGCAAGCAGCAAAGAATGGACACGCGGAAGCGGTGAGCGTAGTAGGGCAATGGCAGCAGGCGCAAGCGCTGATAACGACACAAAAACAAGAGCAACATAGCATGAAGCGCTATCAGCTGCTATTCGCCGCCATACTCGTAGTGGCAATATTGATCCTAATTATTGTCTAAAATATTTTATGGCAACACGCTGTAAAGCGTATTGTTAATCGCTAAATTCAGGTAGAATTGGCGCATTTTTTACCGTCACCTTACTATAGTCGATTTAATTTAAAGAGGTTAATGCCGTCACTCTTTTATAGTGAATTGACTATATTATTTAAGCCATTACTAATCTGGGCAACTTTATGCCATCTTCTCCTATATCCTCTGATTGTCCTTTAGAAGCGACTGACCCAGTATCGTTGCCCAGTCGCACTGTTTATACTGCGCCTTTGTATTATCAGTGCGCCATTGGCTTACTTAAGCCGCTATATCGACTCCAAGTTTGGCAACGCTCACACAACCGCGACAACTATCAACAAGAAGTGGCGCAGCGTTTTGGTAAACAATATCCGCCGCGGCCAGTGGCTAAAGTGACTAATGCGCAAACTGATAAAGGCGTTATTTGGTGTCATGCGGTGTCATTGGGCGAGACCAATACCGTCGCGCCATTATTAGATACATTATTGGCTGATGGCTATCAAATATGGCTAACCAATACCACGCAGACAGGTTTTGCTCGCGGTGCTAGCCGTTTCGCCGATGATATTGCTCAAGGTCGGATGAGCCATAGCTACGTACCTGTCGACAGCCCAACTGTGATTGAGGCTTTTTTGGCGCATGTCAAGCCCATCGCTGCTCTGTTTGTAGAAACGGAACTGTGGGCAAATATCCTAGCCAAATTATCCGAACACCATATTCCCAGTATCTTGGTCAACGGTCGGCTGTCAGCGTCTTCTTTTAAAAGTTATCAAAAAATTGCTGCGGTCAGTGCCAGTATGATGAAAAATCTGACTTTGATTATCGCCCAAGACAGCGACTCAGCGAAACGCTTTCGACAATTGGGTGCGAATAGCGCGCAAATTCGTGTCGCAGGTTCACTCAAATGGGTGATTAATACGCCTAAAACTGAAGATAAAGCGGCTGATATAGAAGCTGATATAGAAAATAACTATACAGAAAATCCTAGCGTACCAAACCAATATTCTGAATCGGTCAAAAAGTCCACATTAGCAAAAGAAATGAATATCGCTGGTCGACCGATTTGGGTTGCCGCAAGTACCCATAGTGGCGAAGAAGAGACGGCATTGTCACTGCATCAACAGCTATTGTCTCATCCCGCGCTCGCTGATGCGCTGCTTATCATTGTACCTAGACATCCTGAACGTTTTGATGAAGTAGCAGCGCTCATTCAAGCGTCCGAATTAACAATGGCACGGCGTAGTGCAGAAGATAGCATTCATGTAGACACACAAGTCTATCTGGCTGATAGCATGGGTGAGCTGATGGCGTGGTATAAGTTGGCAGATGTGGCACTGGTCGGCGGCTCATTAGTAGATGTCGGTGGGCACAATCCCGTTGAGCCAGCGAGTGTGGCAACGCCTGTACTCATGGGGCGCTATACGCAGTCTTGCCAAAGCGTGGTAGATAAATTGGCGGAGGTCGGCGCGTTATATCAGCCAAACAATGTTTTCTATCGTCCCGTTACTGTTAATACGGCTACTACTAATGATGATACGAGTCAACAATCCTCTCGTAAGAAGCCTGCCGCTAAAGAGGATGTAGCGCTCATTTATCAGCAGCTAGTGTCTTGGCTCAGTGATCTTGAGGTAGCGGAACAAGCAGGGCAAGCTGGCGCGCGAATGACGAGACAACAGCAAGCCGTACTGACCCGCCAATTTACCATGATTAAAGAGGTTGTCGAGCAGCATGCTATTCAACAACCAAGCCAAGAGCTGCTATGAATTGTTTATTATTACCCATTGAAAACTTCTCTTCGGATGCGGCATATATTGATGAATTATCACAAATAAATCACGTCAATAAAGTGCTAACAGCAAAAGTTGGTGATACGCTGAAAATCGGTCAAATGGGCGGTCATTTGGGCACTGCTGTGATTGAGAGCATCCGCTCTGATGCTATTGAGTTGCGTGATATTCAGCTCACCACTGCGCCGCCACCAAAGCTAGATTTGACCGTTGTGTTGGCACTACCGCGTCCTAAAGTGCTACGCCGCTTAATCATGGATATGACCGCGCTTGGGGTGCGCGATATTATCCTAATCAATAGCTATCGCACGCAAAAAAGCTATTGGCAAAGTCCGATGCTTGAGCGCCTTGATGAGTTTGTATTAGAAGGGCTGCAACAAGGGGTTGACACCATAGCGCCTCGTATCACTTTACAAAAACGCTTTAAGCCATTCGTGGAAGATGAGCTGGCAGGTTTGGTAACCAATCGAGCCATCGTGGCGCACCCGTATAGTGAGCTATCCTTTACACAGTATCTACAACAGCCGCCATCGTTAGGATTACCAAGTCTGGTTTGTATCGGTAGCGAGGGCGGCTGGATTGATTATGAAATAGCACTGCTCGCCACTCAAGGTTGCGCGGCAGTCACTATAGGCTCGCGTATCCTGCGTACAGAAGCCGCCGTCAATGTGATTTTAGGTCAATGGTTGCTGTCGTGAATCAGCAGATCATTGAAAGATAATTAAGACATGCCATCACTTAGAAAATCTATACATTACTCCATGAAGATCTATAAATTTATCACTTAGAAAGTGACAGTTGAGCCAAATTATCGGTGCATTTCTGAGTTAAACAAATGTATTGATAATTAATCTCATTTCTATTAGTATGTTGTTTCAGAGATTATCGCGTGATTGAACCTTATTGTTAGAGGTCTTTAGCGCCGTCTTATCTTATTGTCATCTCATCTATTTATCTCACCTTTTCGTAGCATCATTATGGGGAAAACCATGTCATTGAATGCCATTAGCGCTAACCTAACTTCTACTAAGCTTATCTTGCCTGTTGCCGTATTTGGCATGATGTTGGGACTGGCTGGTTGTAGCAATTCATCTACAACAGAAGAGAGCGTGGAGGCGGAGACATCAGCGGCGGCTACTGAGCAACCAGCTGCTAATGATGGTGCTACGAGTGAAGGTGGTCAAACGATTACTATTTATTCTTCGCGAAATGAGCAGTTGATTAAGCCATTGCTAGACCGTTATACCGAACAGACGGGTGTGAAGATTGAGCTGGTCACAGATAGTACAGGTCCGCTCATGGCGCGTTTGCAAGCTGAAGGTCAGAACACGCCAGCCGACATGCTGCTCACGGTTGATGCGGGTAACTTATGGCAAGCCGCTCAGCAAGGCTTGTTGCAACCAGTATCCTCTACTGTGTTAGAAGAAAATGTCCCTGCCAAATATCGTGATCCAAAAGGTCAGTGGACAGGGCTATCATTGCGTGCTCGTACGATCTTTTATGACCCAAGTAAAGTCAGTGCCGACCAATTGTCTACTTATGCAGATTTAGCCGATCCAAAATGGAAAGGCAAGTTATGCCTACGTACCTCTAAAAAAGTCTATAACCAGTCACTTGTGGCCAGTATGATGGAGCATTTGGGCGAAGAGAAAACCGAAGAAATCGTCCGTGGTTGGGTCGCTAACTTAGCTACTGACGTGTTCAGCGATGATACCAGTATGCTAGAAGCCATCGCTGCTGGTCAGTGTGAAGTGGGCATTGCCAACAGTTACTACTACGGTCGTCTGCTCGATGAAAAACCTAACTTCCCTGTGAAAATATTTTGGGCAAACCAAGGCACGACTGGTACACACGTAAATATTTCAGGTGCTGGTGTGGTCGCAGGTTCAGACAATCCAGAGGGTACGCTTAAACTGATAGAATGGTTGTCTTCTGATGAGGCGCAAGGTCTTTATGCCAGCTCAGACAAAGAATTCCCAGTAAAAGTAGGGGTTGATGAGTCAGAAATGCTCAGATCATGGGGTGAATTCAAAAAAGACGATATCAATGTGCAAAAGTTTGGTGAGCTACAAACCCAAGCCATTCAGTTGATGGACAAAGCAGGCTATAAATAAGGTATTGACAGTCATATCATTCTCAAAAATGACAATGCCTATCAACCCCGAGTATCAAGATTGATAGGCTAAATGATAGTCTTTATGTTCAAAGCGGACAGTGTTTTTAGCCGTATTTTTGAGTTTGGTATAATGTTGTAAGGTCTTTATGCGTATGACACGGTAATAATGATATGATCAAAACGCCAGACGCGTCTGCACGTCAAAACGATACAGTTAATGATAGTGCTAATGCCAACAATATGGATAATCATAATATTGATGGAAAGCAGACTGTCAGCCAAGACCACGCCGTCCGTAAACGTATTATCTCAAAATCAGTCTTAGGACTGATTTCGTCGTTTATGCTTTTGCCAATTTTGATTGTGTTGCTATCTTGGACGCAGCCAATTGCCGATATCTGGACGCACATGGCAGATTATGTGCTGCCGCAAGTGCTTAAAAATACCGCGATTTTATTGCTGATGGTAACAGTCGTGTCTGGCACTATTGGCACCGCGCTTGCTTGGGTAACCAGTATGTACCGCTTCCCTGGACAGCGGTTTTTTTCGTGGGCGCTGATGTTACCGCTGGCGATACCTGCCTATGTATTGGCGTTTGTCACCATTGGTATTGTTGATTTTAGTGGACCATTACAGACAGGTTTGCGCGACCTAGGCTTTGATGCAGCGATTCCTTCGATCCGTAATGTCTGGGGAGCAGGTTTGGTATTGTCCCTAGCGTTTTATCCCTATGTCTATTTGCTGGCGCGTCAAGCGTTCTTATCGCAAGGAAGGCGAGCGATTGAAGCGGGACAAATGCTGGGCTTAAGCCGTAGCCGCGTGTTTTTCCGGTTGGCATTACCACAAGCCTTGCCGTGGATTATTGGCGGACTATTGCTTGCCAGTATGGAGACCTTGGCAGATTTTGGTGCCGTGTCGGTCTTTAATGTTGATACCTTTACCACGGCTATTTACAAAGCATGGTTTGGTTTCTTTAGTTTGACCACTGCGGCACAATTGGCAGCTTTGCTCATCGGTGTGATCTTTATTGTGGTATTGTTTGAGCAGTATTGGCAAACCAAGCGCGGCAATAATGTGACTCAAGGCAGCAGTCAGCGTTTTGATGCCAGCACGCCTGCGAAATTGGGCATGACATTGCTGTGTACCTTGGTATTTGCTGGCGCTTTTTTAATCCCATTTTTGCAGCTCATCTACTGGACGGCATTGAATTTTCGCCAAGATTTTGATGCGCGCTATATTGATTTTGTGACCAACAGCCTCATGATTGCTAGCATGACCACGATTTTTATTGCCTTTTTGGCGATTATCATTGCGTGGATTAAGCGGCAGTATCCTGATAAATTGACCAAGCTCATGACTACTTTGGCAAATTTGGGTTATGTGGTGCCGGGTACAGTATTGGCAGTGGGCATCTTTATCCCAATTGCTTGGCTAGACAACCAAATGATTGTCTTTGGGATTACCACGCAGCAAGTATTATCAGGCAGTGTGATTGTGATGCTATTGGCATTATCGACGCGTTTTATGACGGTGAGTTTTCAGCCAGTTGATCGACAGCTACAGCGACTAACGGTCAATCAAGAAGCGGCTGCCAAATTACTGAGTGACAGTCCTTATCAGCGCTGGCGTCAAGTGATGTTGCCCGTTATTAGTCCAGGAATATTGACAGGACTATTGATGGGGTTTGTTGAAGTCATGAAAGAGATGCCGATTACGTTAATGACGCGTCGCCAAGGCTGGGATACGCTGGCGGTGCGGGTGTTTGAGATGACCAGTGAAGGCATGTGGGGACGAGCTGCATTGCCAAGTTTATTGATTGTGCTGGTTGGGCTGCTGCCTGTTTGGATATTATTGCGTCAAAGCGATAAGCAAGGTTAAGGTGTCTTTAGAGTGAATCTGCATTATCCGATAGCGCTCCATTTTATGATTGTTTTCACTGTTTTATCTATGGGTTTTATTTACTAATAGCTAACTGGTACCGTCTATGTACACCGATTCAATGAAAGGCTCAGCAGACTCTAAATCAATCAATGCCAAGTCAATAAAGGCCAAGGCAAGACTGGAGCATATAAAAAAATTACCAGTTGCTCAAGTTAAGACGCCGCCCGCCCAGCCTAGCAAGTCTTTAGAAAAAAGCAGTGCTTTTAGCCAAGATATTGAGACAAATACTGAGGCAGCTACGGCTACTAATCCTTATTTTAGTGTGCAAGATTTAATCGTTGGTTACGACGATACGATTATCGTCAATGGTTTGTCATTGGAATTGAAGCAAGGCGAGATTGGTTGCTTTTTGGGTTATAGCGGCTGCGGCAAGACCACGGCACTAAGAGCGATTGCAGGGCTGGAACAAAGCCGTGATGGTACGGTTCTCTTAAACAATCAATGTCTTACTGATAAAACTGACCGTAACTCGTATGCAGTCGCACCCGCCAAACGCGGTATGGGTATGGTGTTTCAGGACTATGCGTTGTTTGGGCATTTGAGCGTGGCAAAAAACATCGCTTTTGGTCTGAATAAATGGTCGGCTGCTGACAAAAAGGCCCGTGTCGCTGAGATGCTAGAGCTGGTTGAATTGTCTGAGCATGCTGACAAACGTCCAAATGAGCTGTCAGGTGGTCAGCAGCAGCGGGTGGCATTAGCCCGTGCATTAGCGCCAAAGCCGAAATTATTGCTACTCGATGAGCCGTTTTCTAATCTAGATGTGGTGCTACGTGAATCATTGGCAATGAATGTTCGTGATATTCTTAAACGCACCAATACCACGGCAATATTGGTCACTCATGATCAAAACGAAGCTTTTGCACTGGCTGATAAAGTGGGGGTGATGCATAAAGGTAAGCTGGTACAGTGGGCAACCCCCAGTGAGCTATATCATGAGCCAATCAGTCCTTTTGTCGCCGAGTTTGTCGGCGAAGGCGCGATGATAGATGGCATCATCAAAGAAGGCCATGTTGAGACGGCATTAGGCGATATCTATCGACGTATGGAAGTGTACGATGAATCAGGGTACCCACAGTATTGCGAGTATGATTATCCTAATGGCACACCGATTAAGGTGTTGGTGCGCCCTGATGATATCATTCATGATGATGAGAGCAACCAAACCGCTTTAGTCGTTGGACGCGTATTTCGCGGTGCCAACTATTTATATCGCTTGCAACTTGACGACGGGCAAACGGTATTGTCTTTAGTCGCCAGCCACCATAATCACGAGATTGGATCGCAGATTGGTATTTTACCTATCCTAGAGCACGTCGTGGTATTTGATGAAAAAGACATCAATGCGACGACTTGGTCAGAGTATGATAGGTCAGAGAGAGTTGATGAGACAGAATAGTCGCAGCATTTATAAATGATTAGAGTATTAACCTCGCGACATGCACACAGTATTCTATTGATGCTTGGCTGCCTTGTATCTACTTTATACCTATTTTACACTGCTGCGATTATATTGATTAAAACTCCCTCCAAAAAACAGGTGCTTGCACTTAAGCTTATCGTGTCGCCAATATGTGCAAATAACGTCCCAACCATTTATACGGCTCTAATTGCGAGTAGCGCAGCTCCATGCGTATCACGGCATCTGGGTCATTGTGACCACCACGCTTAAGCGGGGCATAATCATGAAATACGCGCAGACCACTGGTGCGTATGGTCTGATAATGATGCGCAGTCAACCAAGATTCGACTTCTTCTTTGGCGACAGGATGGTTGGGCGTGAGGCTTTTTTTGTTGTCCGCCTTATATTCTGTATTATCGAGTAAGTTGAAATTCCCCATGATTAGGTTGCGATAATCAAAGCTTGCTGGGTTATAAAAGCATAAAGATAGTGCACCCTTATCCATTAATTGCTGATCAAAAAAGTCCATCACGGCAGCGGGCTCGGCCAACCATTCAAGCAGCGCATGACACATGATTAAATCAAACTTTTCATGATTTTCTTTGCCTAATCTTTCTGGCAGTTCCTGATAAGGGCAAACGTACCATGTGATATCGAGGTTTTCGTCTATCTGCGCGGCACTCGCTTTCGCTTTTTCTAGCATATTGGCTGAGATATCATTGATGACCAATGTATGACCTTGAGCTGCCAGCTCTATTGCAATCTGCGCAAGCCCTGCACCCACATCCAAAATACGTAAAGGTCGCTCAAGGCTTTCACTCATTTGCGCGCTATATTCAAAGATATCACGGCGTAGCACCGCCAATCGAATATCGCCTTTTAAGCCACCGTAGACCTTTTTTTCAAAATGATCCGCAATCGCATCGAAGCTACGATCGGCACGTATATCGCCTGATGTGTCGATTGGTTGTGTCAGATCAGCCGATTGGTTGTCATGTTCTTTGGTACTTTCACTATGGGTTTGCATAAAGCGCTATCTGTATTAGGGTGGTATTTTGAAACATCGTACAACAAAGACAAAATCTAAGCTAGGCTTGACACCAATACTAGCTTTACCATAGCGTTAAATATGCTATTAAATACCTGTTTTCCAGTAGCTTTTCACAATATTTTACGGTATAAGTAGTAAGGTTTAAGAAACAATTATTGAGTAAGTTTTATTGAAAATATTTGATACTCCAATGTATTCAATAAAAAGAGTCTGCCATACTGAAATTTTTTATTGTCAAGGACTCTCAGCAAACGTCTGATCTATCACCGCTAAGGACAGCAACCATGATCGTATCTAAATCTACTACCGCTATAAATAACAAACCATCTAGCAGTACCCATCAATCAGTATCCATTACTACGGGCAAGCCTATGATGCTGCGCTGCCTATTATCCGTCGCCATTGCCAGTAGCTTGCTACTCGTCGGTTGTGGCGATGACAATGACTTTGATGCTGTTATAGGCTCTGACTCTGCGACGTCAGTTAAATCAATCAGCTCATTTAACACCGCGCAAATAAATACCCAGTTCGGTCTTGATGGTACGGCAACCCCTGATGCCAAATGCGATATCAAAATCGAAAAAGTTAGCTATCCGACAGTAGGTGCAGCGGGTGAGCGTACCAACGCGACAGCAGCTTTGATGCTACCAAGTGGTGACAGTGCTGACTGTCAAGGCGATCGACCTATCTTGCTGTATGCCCATGGCACAACTACGGACAAAGGCTACGATTTTAGTCAAGTCGCTAATCCTCAAAATCCAGCAGCTGGTGAGTCGACATTAATCGCTGCCAACTTTGCGGCTCAAGGCTACATCGTCGTTGCACCAAACTATGCTGGTTATGATGAGTCTGATCTTGATTACCATCCATACCTTGTGGCTGAGCAACAAGCCACTGACATGGCTGATGCGTTAGACAGTGCCCGTACCATCATTGCAAGACAACAGCGCGCTAATGATCCTGACTACACCAACCTTGATGACTCTGGTAAGTTATTTATCAGTGGTTACTCTCAGGGTGGGCATGTGGCGATGGCAACTGCAAGAATGTTCGAGAAAAATGATGAGCCTGTCACTGCCATTGCACCTTTATCAGGGCCTTATGCACTGGCAGCGTTCGGTGATGCAATATTTTCGGGTAACGTCAATATCGGTGCATCGCGTTTTGCACCGCTACTGGCATCTGGTCTCCAAAATGCGTATGGCAATGTCTATAATAGTACTGCTGATATATTCACTGCCAATTATGCAAACACACAATTACCAAGTTTATTGAGCTTTGGTGAGTTGGTCGCTGCTAATAAACTGCCTGATAATGCGCTGTTTGAAAAAGATCCTGAAAACAATCCCACGCTTGATCTTCTACCAGCGCCTACCGTTCCCTTTGCTTCTATTGGCTTCGCGGATGATAATTATCTGATCAAAACAGACTTCCGTACCGCTTATGTCGCAGATGCATTACAGAACCCTGATAGCCTAATCGCGATGACAGGAGCATCACTAGCAGCCAATCCACAAAACAACTTACGAAAAGCCTTAAAAGCCAATGATCTACGTGGATATGTACCAAAAATGCCAACTCTGCTATGTGGTGGTAATCAAGATCCAACGGTTTTTTATGACCTAAATACCAGTTCAATGGCTGCTATTATTCAAGGGAGTGTCGCACAAAATCCAGCGCTTACCGTTAACGTGACAGTATTAGATGTTGATGCGACGACAGCTGATGATCGTCCTGATAATTCTAATGTTCAACTTATTGGACAGGCGTCCATGAACCAATGGAATATTAATTCTGTGGTAACAAGTGTTCAAAGTAACTTTGTTCAAAATCTTCAACGCGTAGTAGATGCAGGAGCACAGCAAGGCATACCTGCAAGCGTTGCTGTATTGGGCAACTATCACGGCGGTCTAGTCAGTACGGCTTGTACGCAAGCCACACGTGAGTTCTTTAATCAGGAATTTAAACCTGCTTAATAGAGGTCATTTTAACCATAAAAAATAGCCTGACTATCGAAAAAACTGTATCCACTGGATGCAGTTTTTTCATGAATATCATTTAATCATCAATAAGAGAAAAATATGAAATCGATAATATTATCACTAATTGCCTGTGTCTTTATCACAGCTCCGATCAGTCAAGCACAGGCTAAGAATACACCTTGTTCGGGCAAAATGGGCGGCGTATCTCACTGCTCAAAAGATGGTAAATTTGTTTGCAAAAATGGCAAAATCAGTCAATCAAAACAAGTATGTCGTTAAAGTTGTTTTTACCCTTGTTATTAGAGTGAAAAAAACCGCTAATCAGCTGTTTTGCTTAATTTTAATAACAGCCAGACGCCCCTAAATCAGCAAATTTGTGCTAAAATAGCTTCTTTAATTGAACATTATTTTTAACAAAAACCGTATCACTATTTTCCTATTGTTTTGCACCTTTGACAGTGCTTTTTTAGGGTCACTATTCTGATAGTAGCTGCGCATTGATGCAGCTATATTTTTGTATAACCCATGAGTATCTTGAACAAACGTGTCAACATTAGAAAAACAATGTGAGTGAAGGAGTGTATATGAGCGAATCGGTCAGTCCTATTGGCATCGTAGAGGAACTAAAGCAATCCTATCTGGATTATGCGATGAGCGTGATTGTCTCGCGTGCGCTGCCTGATGTGCGTGATGGGTTCAAACCTGTACACCGCCGTGTGATGTACGCCATGCACGTGCTATCTAACGACTATAATAAGCCATATAAGAAGTCTGCACGTGTCGTCGGCGATGTCATTGGTAAATATCACCCACATGGCGATAGTGCGGTCTATGATGCCATTGTGCGGATGGCGCAGGATTTTAGTTTGCGTTATCCGATGGTTGACGGTCAAGGTAACTTTGGTTCGATCGATGATGATCCTCCGGCAGCGATGCGTTATACCGAAGTACGTATGACCAAGCTGACGCATCAGATGCTTGCTGATTTGGACAAAGACACGGTTGATTGGGAAGACAACTACGATGGTTCTGAGCGTATGCCTAGCGTCATGCCAGCGCGTGTTCCAAACTTACTAATCAATGGTGCGACTGGTATTGCTGTTGGTATGGCGACTAATATGGCGCCGCACAACCTGACAGAAGTGATTAATGCTTGTTTGGCTTATGCCGAAAACCCACAAATATCAGCTGAAGAGTTGATGTCACACATCTCAGGTCCTGACTTTCCTACAGGCGGTATCATTTATGGTCGCGCTGGTATTTTAGATGCTTATCGCACGGGTAAAGGTCGTTTGCACATCCGTGGTCGCTATCATATTGAAGCCATGAGTGATACGGGTGTCAACCGCGATCGTGAGCGTATTGTCTTTACCGAAGTACCTTATCAATCTAATAAAGCCAAAATGATTGAGCGTATCGCAGAGCTGGTACGTGATAAAAAGATTGAAGGTATTAGCGAGATTCGTGACGAGTCTGACAAAGATGGTATGCGTATCGCCATTGATTTGCGCCGTGGTGAGACAGCTGAAGTTATCGTTAATAACTTGTTCTTGCAAACGCCGCTCGAATCAAGCTTTAGTATCAATATGGTTGCGCTCGATAATGGTCAGCCAAAATTATTAACTTTGCGTCAGCTGATTGCCGCCTTTGTACGTCATCGTCAAGAAGTGGTGACCCGCCGTACGATTTATGAATTAAACAAAGCCCGCGTACGTGGTCATTTGCTCGAAGGTTTGACTGTTGCATTAGCCAATATCGACGAGATTATTGCAACGATTAAAGCCTCTGCAAACCGCGGTTTGGCACGTGAAAGCTTATTAAATAATACGTGGGGTTCAGGTAGCGTGGTGGCGATGCTGACCGCTGCTGGTAGCCAATCTGTGCGTCCTGACTATATCGAAGGCGAAGATCCTAAAGCACCATTTGGCTTGATTGAGGGCGAAGAACGTTATCGCTTATCACTTGAGCAGGTCAACGCGATTTTAGATATGCAGTTGCATCGTCTAACGGGTCTTGAGCAAGACAAATTAACCGAAGAATATCAGGATTTGCTACGTGAAATCGCTCATTTAGAGTCTATTCTTGGTGATTTTGATAAGCTAATGACCATTATCTCCAATGAGATGATTGAGATTCGTGATAACTTTGGTGATGAGCGCCGTACTGATATCATTGACTCACGTACTGACTTTAACCGTGAAGATTTGATTCCTGAACAGACGGTTGTCATGACGGTCTCGCGTACAGGTTATGCAAAAACTCAGCCGATTGACGATTATGTCGCACAAAAACGTGGTGGTAAAGGTAAGTCTGCAACCGCAATGAAAGAAGATGATGTGATTGATCATTTGGTTGTGACTTCAACGCACGCTACCGTATTGTGCTTCACGGATAGCGGTCGTGTCTTTAGCTTACGTGGTTTTGAAGTGCCGATTGCCAGTCGCGGTGCTCGTGGTCGTCCATTAGTGAATTTAATTGGCTTAAATCCTGATGAAACGGTCACTACGATACTGCCGATTCCAAAAATAGTGGAAGAGCTATCGGTAAAAGGTGACGCGTTAACAGATGCTCTAATAGATGGGGATGATGATTCATTAGACGCTAGCACGCAAGCAGAGCCACCTTTTGTGTTCTTTGCAACTGCTAATGGTACGGTGAAGCGGGTAGAGCTTAAGCAGTTTGCTAATATTCGCTCGAACGGCTTGATTGCGGTTGGATTAGAAGAGGGTGATAAGCTAGTAAGCGCTCGTATCACTAATGGTAGCCAAGAAGTGATGTTGTTTGCATCCAGTGGTAAAGCCATTCGTTTTGATGAAAATGATGCTCGTGTGATGGGTCGTACGGCTAAAGGTGTCCGTGGTATGCGTTTGGCGGCTAATGAGTCGATAAAATCATTGGTGGTGATCGAAGATGATGTACGCGAAATTCTTATTGCTTGTGAAAACGGCTTTGGTAAACGTACCTTTATCGATGAGTTCAATACCCAAAATCGTGGCGGCGGCGGTGTAATTGCTATCAAAACCAGTGAGCGTAATGGTGCGCTAGTAAGAGCCACTAAGGTTGACTCTACAGACGATATTATTTTAATCTCTGACAAAGGTACGTTGGTTCGTACGCCTGTTGAACACGTCGCTAGCTCTGGTCGTAATACGCAAGGTGTGACGCTGATTCGTCTATCAAAAGACGAGAAGCTGGTCGCTATGGCGCGTGTTGAGCATGAAGAAGGTGACGATGAGCTGGTTGATGCAATGAGAGAAGACGGTACATTTGATGTGGCAGGTCAAGAGCAGATAGATATCGATGCGGCGACTGGCAACACAGCAACGAATGACGTTATGGATATTGCTACTGACAATGAATTAGATGTTGATAGTACAGATGTTGATAGTACAGACGGTGAAAACACAGACGACGAATAAATGTCTCAGTAGTTAGCTTTTTGATCTAGTCTTATATGATTGTTCTATAAAAAGCCTCTGACGTTATCGTCGGAGGCTTTTATTTTTTTCTGTACGCCATCTATTGTTAGAGTCTGCCTTTAAGTTTCCGCTGCTCTAATTTTTTATAAATAATGCCCATAAAGTTCTATTTTTAAGGCTGTTGTTATGCTCTCGACCAATCAAACTTTTCAAGGAACCCTTGCTTCGATATCATCGAGCTTTTTATTTTCGATGATGTTTGTGTTTGGGCTATTTATGCTGCCTTTGACAGGTACACAGGTAGCCTCATGGCGCGTGCTCATGATGCTGCTAAGTTTGCTATTGTTGGTCAGTTTTACCAAGCAATGGCAACATGTTTTTGACTATTTGAAAACCTTAAAAACTCCGAAAGAGTGGCTGATATTTATTTTGCCCACACCGATTTTGGGTGGTCAAATTTGGCTATTTATGTGGGCACCGGTCAATGGCTTTGGTCTGGATGTCACCTTGGGCTATTTTTTATTACCGCTGGTGATGATTGTACTTGGTCGATTTTTTTATCACGAGCATATGAGTGCGTTGCAGTGGGTGGCCGCGCTATGTGCAGCCTTAGGTATTGGCTATGATATCTTTCAATATGGCTCAGTATCTTGGGTAACGTTGTTTGTGTGCTTGGGCTATCCACCCTATTATCTATTGCGGCGTAAACTGGCTGTGCCGCCTATCACAGGGCTGTTGTCTGACTTGGCTTTGTTAACGCCAGTGGTGCTCATTATGTTGTATTTTAGCGGCGGCTTTAATACGGCGGCACAGGACATCAAGTTTTGGTATTTATTACCACTGCTAGGAGCCTTTAGTGCACTGGCGATGTCCTTAACCATGATTGCCAGTAGCAAATTACCCGTGTCATTATTTGGGGCGTTAAGCTATGTCGAGCCTATGCTGCTGTTTGTTTTATCCATCACTGTTCTAAGTCAAAGCCTCGATGAGGGCGGTTCTTTATTCATGTATGGTATGGTAAGTTTGGCATTACTGGTGATGATTGCTGATAGTATAAAAGGTTATCTTAAGCGCCGCCGTGACAATCATTTGCATGGCTATCGAGAGCCACAAGTGGGTGGGTTTCCGCCGCGTCGTCGTTTCATAGATCAGCGTATTGATGGGGTTTTAACCGCGCATCGTTTTCGCAAGATTCGGCGCTATCAAAAAAAGATGGATAGAATACAGCAAAAAATCGAGCAGTTGAGTGCAAAGTAAGATGCTGAATGAATAGGCGCACGCTTTAGTGAAGCAGGTGTATTGCTTATCTATTCTGACTTTGACATAATACTGACCATAAGATAAACACGATATATTCCAAGTATTTATCTCAATCTTATATGATAATGTTGTAGATAACAGAGTTTATAGATCAAAAAGCCTTCGACGTCCGCGTCGGAGGCTTTTGTTTTTTTTCTAAAATTGCCAAGGACGTGCGCTCATTTTTCAAGGTTGTCGTTATGCTCACCACGAATCAAACGTCGCAGGGTACCATCGCTGCAGTGGCAGCAAATTTTTTATATTCATTGCTATTCTTATTTGGTCTATTGATGCAGCCGTTGTCAGGCACGCAAGTCGCTTCTTGGCGCGTATTGATGATGCTATTGAGTCTGGTGCTGCTGATTAGTGTGCTGAAGCAGTGGCAGCATATTTTTGATTATTTAAAAACCCTAAAGACGCTAAAAGAATGGTTTTTATTTATCATACCCACACCAATATTGGGCGCGCAAATCTGGATATTTATGTGGGCACCTGTCAATGATTTAGGGCTTGAGGTGACATTGGGTTACTTTTTATATCCAATGATTATGATTATGGTTGGTCGGTTTTTTTATAACGAAGACATGAGCTTGTTACAATGGATTGCCACCATTTGCGCAGGCGCAGGTATTGCCTATGATGTCTTTCAGTACGGCAGTATTTCTTGGGCGACTTTATTTGTTTGCTTGGGTTATCCGCCTTATTATCTACTGCGTCGTAAATTGGCAGTGCCGCCGATCACAGGGCTTATCTCTGACCTTGTTTTATTGACGCCGGTGGTGTTGATTGCTTTATATCTCAATGGCGGATTTGCGCTGGCGATATCTACCGATAAGTTTTGGTATCTGTTGCCACTATTAGGCATTATCAGTACGGCTGCGATGTCATTGACCATGGTTGCCAGTCAAAAGCTGCCCGTCTCATTATTTGGCACCTTATGCTACCTTGAGCCGATATTTTTATTCATATTTTCCATCACGATTTTGCATCAAAGTATCGATGAGGGCGGCTCTTTATTTATGTACGGCATGATTTTTGTCGCGCTGTTGATGATGATTGTGGATAGTGCGCTTGGTTACTTGGCACGTAAGCGTGATGACCGTTTGCATGGTTATAATGAGCCACAAGTGGGTAGCTTCCCGCCACGTCGCCGTCTGAAAAACCGTCGTATTAAAGGTGTGTTAACCGCGCATCGTTTCCGAAAAATTAGAAAGTATCAGCAAAAAATCCATAAGATGACACGCAAAATTGAAGAGCTGCATTCAAAGTAGCGCCTGCCAGCAAGTCGATATAGACTTGACTTAGCGGGCAATGTTTTTCGTCATTACTCTACACAGTTTCTGTGTTAAAGAGGCATTAATTACGCTATTATCGATAGCAGTGCTGCCACGCTTAACAACGTTTATTAATGGAATGCGTGTGCACCAACTATACATATTATGACTTATTCATACGATAACTTATTCACATTATAACTAGGATGGTTTATGTTACACCTTCATCATTTAGCAAATTCGCGCTCATTTCGTATTATTTGGCTGTTAGAGGAGCTTGGCGTCGATTATCAACTGACTTGTTATGAGCGCAATAAAGCATACCGTGCGCCTGACAGTTTAAAAAAAATACATCCGCTCGGTCATGCACCCATGTTAGAAGTAAATGACCGTGTGCTCATCGAATCAGGGTTTATAATCGAATACTTGTTGAAGCATTATGATATTGAGAAACAGTTCAAGCCTGCGGATGATAATGAAGCGGCGTGGGAGGCTTACACGTTTTGGTTGCATTTCGCTGAAGCATCAGTGATGCCGCCATTGGTCATGCGTTTGGTATTTACCAAAGTGGTTGGGCAGTCGCCCATGCTCATCAAGCCTGTGAGCAAAAGCATTCGAAATCAAGTCGAAAAAAATATGATAAGCAAAAGTCTGGATGCTATATTGGCGATGATGGAGCAGCATTTGCAAGACAATCATTGGTTTGCAGGGGCTGAATTTAGTGCCGCTGATATCCAAATGCATCTTGCGGTTGTAGGTGCTAATGCTGGTACAGGATTAGATAGCAGTAAATATGCCAATATCTTAATTTGGCTAAAACGCTGTGAAGAGCGTGATGCCTTTAAGCGTGCAGAAGAAAATGGTGGTCGTTTGCAGTTCTAAAAGCGGCGCATTTAATCGTTCATAAATGACTGATTTAATATTAAAACGAAGGGTTTTGTTTATTCATAGACAAAACCTTTTTTAGGATAAGAAATGACAGACTTAAATAAATCGCATAACAAGCATACTGATGTCGATACTGACATTGCTGCTAAGCCCGCGCTTGATACTACTGCTGACAACGTGAACCATCAGCAGGTATCTATTAAAGCATGGTCACAAAAATTGCTCGTGGTTATATTGTGTGTGGCCAGCTTTTATGGCGGCTGGAAATCTTATGAGTCCAATATGGTCAGTGAATGTAAGGCCAATGGTGGGCAGATGGTTGCAGCGCAAAAAACCATGATGTGCCAATTGTCATAGCAGATAAGTATCATGTGTAAGAGAGGTAATCTATGTTGAAGCTGACTTTTTTGGGTACCTCTGCTGGTGTGCCAACCAAACAGCGCAATGTGACTGCACTGGCGATTGAATGTCTGAATCCTTATTTATCTGGCGCCCAGCAAGGCAATCAACCACAGAATGTCAATCAAAATAAAAAATCGCGTCCATGGCTACTGATAGATTGCGGTGAAGGCACGCAGCAGCAACTGTTACATACAAAACTGTCTTTGCATCAACTAGCCGCTATCTGTATCACCCATGTGCATGGCGATCATTGCTACGGGTTACCAGGACTATTGGCGAGTGCCGCCATGTCAGGACGCCGTGAGCCGCTGACCCTCATTGCCCCAAAAGCAATCGCGACATTGCTCGAAGCCATTACCTTAACCACGGAATTGTATTTACCCTTTGCTCTCAACTTTGTAGCCATTGAAGAGGTGCTATCTGAGCAACGTGATACAAGCAAGGTGAATATCCGATTAAGCGACCAGCATCAGCTTGATATTGATATCACGGCGCTAGCACATCGGGTTGCGTCTCATGCATTTGGTATCACGCAGACTATCCAGCATCGCACGCTTGATACGGATAAACTACTAGCGCAAGGTATTCCCGCTAGCGCACTGTGGGGTAAATTGCAGCAAGGTCAAGATGTCATCGCTGAAGACGGTCAGCAGTTATGTGCAGTAGATTATGTCAATGATGACCTGTCACGAACGCGAGTAGTGGTGGCTGGTGATAACGATACGCTAGCGTGTCTCACTGCGGCGTTGGTTGATGCGGATTTATTGGTGCATGAAGCGACATATACGCATGAGGTGTTGACTAAAATTCAAGCCAAAAATCCAGAGTTTGATCCAATGCATAGTAGTGCGCAATTGGTAGCAGATTTTGTAGAAAACAGTGGTGTAAATAATCTAATATTGACTCACTTTAGCGCTCGTTATCAAAGCTTTGATAATCCTAATAGCAGGACACCAAATATGGCATACATTCGCTTGGATGCTGAGAGCGTTTACAAAGGTAATCTATGGTTAGCCGCAGATTTTGACCAATATATGGTCGATGGTGCGGTTGATGTGGCAGGTATTAAAGAAAATAACCGCGTACAATATTTGGGCTCTGTACGCGGTTGTTAATCACTGAGAGCTGACATAAAAATAATTTTTAATGAAGCTTTACGATGGACTGTCTTCAGCTGCTAATCGTGTCTGTCCTATCCAGTAGCGGCTAAACTGATACGCCACTCGTCCTGAACGTCCACCACGCTCTGATGCCCAACGTAGCGCTGCTGCTCTGATGTTATCAGGTAGCATCTTATTTTTTTCTTCATTATTAGTTTCTTTAACGTCATTCGCATTATCTAGATTTCGGTTTGGCGAAAGTGATAAATAATGGCGTACGATGTGCAAATAGGTGTTTTGATCCATTGGATGAAAGGACAACCAAAGCCCAAAGCGATCAGACAGCGATACCGTCTCATCAATGGTTTCATAAGGATTGACCTCATCGGTTTGACCATTATAAATATTGACATTGTCTTTCATTAGCTGAGGCAATAGATGACGGCGATTACTGGTCGCATAAACCAATAACTTGTCTTGCTCTGAGTCTAGCGAGCCGTCCAATACGCTTTTTAACGTCCGATAACTCTCGTCTTGACCATTAAATGCCAAGTCATCACAGTACACCATATAGTGACAACTACACTCGGTCGGCAGTGCATTAATGGCGGCGCGTATCTTATCAAGCACTCGCAGGTCATCACGGGCAATTTCAATAATGCGCAGTCCTTCGCTATGATAGGCTTGTAGCAATGCCCGGATCAGCGATGATTTGCCAGCACCACGTGTCCCTGTCATCAAGACATGATTGGCAGGATAGCCCTTTAGAAATTGCCGTGTGTTTTGTACCAGTTTTGCCTTTTGCGTATCGATACCATGCAAATCATCTAAACTTAAAAATAAGTTCACTGCCAATGGCTCCAAATGTCCATTATGACCACCGACCCAGCGATAGGCCAACTGTGCAGGATCAATCTCGATAGTGGGCGTGACTTTCTCTTGTAAATACTGTCCGAGTAAATCCAATAAATGGTCGGGTAGGGCGTAATTCGTAACAGGCTTAGTGGATTGGGGCATAATACTCAGTCGCTCATAAAATTAAAATGACGTGTGGCATACTAGCTATATAGAGGTATCACTTTACCATGAAAAATAGTGCCAGTAATTCCTCTAATGCAAAAGCGTGTGCAAAACAAGCATTACAAATGCAAGCGCAGCAAATGTTGCCAACATTGACTGCGTTATTCTCAAGCTTGAATTATAGCGAGATTTCGCATCAGCGCATCAGCCAGCAAAGTAACTATAATGAGAATGACTTTCAAGGCTTGGCGCGTGCCCAGCATCCACAATTTGGTCGAGTGATGATTAAATGGCAGTTAACGGCTGCTAGCAATCAAAATTTGGCGGGCTTAACCCATGAAATCGGTGTTCTAAAATCTATCAATAATTTATCAGCCAATCAAAAGAGATTTCAAGACAGTCTTTTTGCTATTGCTCCGCCAATGCTCGCTTATGAAACTCTAAGGGTAAAGGTATTAGATCAGTTTTCGCAGCTGACGATACTTACCATGCCATATTATCTCAGTGGTAGCTTAGCAACTCAGCTTAATATTCGAAATTACTCTTTATTAACCACTCAAAAAAAGCATCATTTTATTGTGCAATCTGCGCACCTTATCGCCACTCTACATAGCGCTGGCTGGCTACACAATGATATTAAGCCTAGCAATATTTTGCTAGATGATTTTTTACCAAATCATGCGGATGATAGCTGTATCAAGGCTGATTTATTGTTAACCGATTTTGCTTTAGCAGAATGTCTTAACGCCCCAATTTTGGCAAGTCCTGCTGGTACACCTGCGTATCTTGCCCCTGAACGCTGGCAAAGTCAGAGTAAGAGTCAGAGTGCAACAGTGCAAAGTGATATCTATGCGTTTGGCATCATGATGGTTGAAATACTAACAGGCAAGCGACCGTTTCAGATAAGTGCTAACAGTAATGACAAATTAAAAGCGTGGGCTATTGAGCATTGCCAACAACCTATTCCAACCTTGCCATTTGAATATAGTCACTATCAAGGTATCATTAATAAAGCATTGGCAAAGCTGGTGGAAAAAAGGTATCAGAGTATGAAGCAGATACTTTTAGATTTAGAAAGTATTGACAGCTAATGGCTCTACGAAAATAAATCGGAAAATATAAATCCACCACACTCTAAATACAAAAAGAACAGACACAAAAAAACCTGCTAAAAAGCAGGCTTTGATATTGGGTCTAAGATTTACTATCCGAAAATGGTGGGGCTGGAGAGACTCGAACTCTCACACCTTGCGGCGCCAGAACCTAAATCTGGTGCGTCTACCAATTCCGCCACAGCCCCATTTTCCGTTACTCTATCATTATTAGCGTTTAAACTCAAACACAATATAGACAGTTAACTGATTCGGTAGTGCGTCTCAGTGGTTGGCTATTATATAGAGTTTGAAACGTTTGGCAACCCCTATTTGCAATTATTTTTAAATATTTATCATTTATTTTCACTTATATTTATAAGTTATTGATATTAATGATGTTTAATCTTATGAATTTGTGCCTTTAATAACGATTATTTTGTCCTTCTTCTGAAGAAATATCTAATTGCTGTAATTTACGTGTCAGGGTATTGCGCCCCCAACCGAGTAAATTAGCAGCAGCGATCTTTTTGCCACCACTATGGTTGAGCGCCGCCGTCAATAAAACGCGTTCAAACTCAGGAGTTGCCGTCTGCAAGATATCGGTTTCTCCTGTTTGTAGCGATTGCTCAGCCCAAGCAGCCAATGCTTGTTGCCAACTTGAACTGTGGGAATGAGGGCGTATTTGGTCATTGTGAGTCATAGCTTGTGAAGGCTGACTTTGCTCTTGATATTCTTCTAAATCAGACGAGATATTTTCAAGCAGCTCTGGTGGCAAATCATCCACCATCACGGTGTCGCCTGTGGCCATTACGGTCAACCAAAGGCAAACATTCTCAAGTTGGCGGACATTGCCGCGCCACTCAAAAGCCTGCATGATATGTAGTGCTGTCGGATGTAACTGTTTCTCTGCACTGTTCATCTGTTCAGCAGCCCGCTGCATAAAGTAATGGGCTAATGCTGGAATGTCTTCAGGTCGTGTCCGTAATGGCGGCAACGGCAAGCGAATTACATTGAGGCGATAAAACAGATCTTCACGGAATTTGCCTTGTTTGACCAGTTCTTCTAAGTTTTGATGAGTAGCGGCAATGATGCGTACATTCACTTTGACCGGCTGCTGTCCACCGACGCGAAAAAACTCACCATTGGCGAGTACTCGTAGCAGCCGAGTTTGGGTGCTATAAGGCATATCGCCAATTTCATCTAAAAACAATGTCCCACCATCCGCTTGTTCAAAACGTCCTTGTCGCGTCGTCGTCGCACCAGTAAACGCCCCTTTTTCGTGACCGAATAATTCAGATTCAATCAAATCATGTGGAATGGCGGCCATATTAAGGGCAATAAAAGGCTGCTGGTGACGCGGTGAATGCTGGTGCAACGCACTGGCGACCAATTCTTTACCCGTGCCTGATTCACCAGTAATCAAGACAGTAATGGGTGAGTGTGCCAGTCTGCCAATGGCACGAAACACCGTCTGCATCGCTTGTGATTGCCCAATGATGCCGCTCGGATTGTCATTAGCGCTGATAACAGGTTTAACTTTGATTTTAGGGCTGGATGTTTTATTGGTTTGGCTGATCAGAGTAGCTTTGCTAGCAAGCTTGGATCTGGTATTGGGTTTTACCTGCATATTGGGTAAAGTATTTGATGGATTTTTGGTAATTGTCTTCGGAGTAGGTGTAGCTGTTGAGTTTGCTACCGCCGCTGCCAACATATTGGGTTGATAATTAATGGCTTTATAAATCGTGACGACTGCATCATCTAAGTCAAAAGGTTTTGGCAGATATTCAAAAGCACCTGTTTGATAGCTATTAATAGCAGAGGTGAGGTCGGAATGCGCCGTCATAATGACAATGGGCAGCTTAGGGAAATGCTCATGTACCCAATCACTAAAAGACAAACCATCCATCATGGGCATACGAATATCGGTCAATATCACGTCAGGCAACTGAGCGGCTGATTCCTGCTGTTGCAAAATATCGTTGAGGCGTGTCCACGCCGCTTGTGCTTGAGTAAAGCTGATAACCGTTAATCCTGCGTCTTCAAAAGTATCTGCCAACACCAAACGTAATGCTGCATCGTCATCGATGAGCCATAACGTTGCAGGATTAGTATTAGGTGCATTATTGACCGTTACTTTTGTAGCTTGGTTATCAGGTTCTCGGTTATCAGACTCTTGATTGTCTGATGTTTGGGCAGAGCCTTGATTGTCGCTGTTAGATGTGGCGTGGTCATTATATGCAGTCATTTATCAGGCCTAATAAGCAAGTGATTCAGGGTGATTGTTTCATAAGTTAGGTCATGGTTTCTAAGCCTTGGGCACTGGCTGTTTTAAGCATGGTGCGCTGGCTGATTGAAAGGCAAGTACAGCGTAAAACTGGTGTGTTGATTGTTATGGTCATTTTTAAGGCTGTCGTTAAGGTTTTTTGATTGTTGGGAGCTCACGTCAATCATACCATGGTGATGACTGATGATATCTTGCACGATAGACAATCCTAGCCCCGTCCCTGCGGCACGGCTGGTCACCATTGGGAAAAATATCTGTCCGATCAATGCCGGATCAATGCCTGAACCGTTATCGGCAATATTGATTTGTAGCACTTGCTTGTGCTGTTGCCCAGCAATGGTATGTTGAAAGGCAATGCGGGTTTGAATGTGCAGCGTTGGCTTATAACTGGCGCTGTCGTTATTGCTCATTTGTGAAGTGACAGGTTGTTGCGCCTTAGGCTCTGACAACTCTCTTTGCTGCAGCGTTTGCTCAAACTCAGTCATCGATTCGCAGGCATTATTAATCAGATTTAAAAACACTTGTATCAGCTGATCTTTATCAGCGCATAACTCAGGCAATGACAAATCATAATCGCGCTGTAGCGTCACTTGCGGATATTGATTGACGACCAAAGATAGAACATGCTCCAGTGGCTCATGGATATTTAGCGTTTGCCAATTTGGTAATTGATTGGAGCCAAGGAATTTCCCAATAAGATGGGTTAGACGGTCCGTTTCTGAAATGATGATATCAGTATAATTGCGCAGTTTTTCAGCCGTTTTTTGCAGATGGCTATTCGGGTTTATCATAGGATTTGTGCCAAGAATAGCAGGAGGAGCACTATTAAGAGGCGAGGCGTCACTGAATTTGATGAATTGCCGCTGTAATAATTGCGCCGCCCCGCGAATACCAGCAAGCGGATTTTTGATTTCATGAGCGACCGAGCGCAGCATATGACGGGCAACATTATATTGCTGCTGTTGGCGTTGCTCCTCTGATATACGACTTTGGCGATCCTTACCCCACATCTCAATAATAAAATAAGGTTGCTGCTCATAAATGACAGGGGTCACGCTATAATCAACTGAGAATGATAAATTACCATTTAGCGGTGTGCTGATAAGGTGATCATGATCGATAAAGGGTTGTTGATACTGCTTTGCTTGCTGAAATCGCTCTTTCAAAGAGCAAGTTTGTTCATGAGTATCTTCACCACTACTTTTATCGAAAGTTACATGGTTGTCACTGTCATGATTGCTATCGGCTGATTTCAATGCTTTGGATGTTTCGGATGCAAGCAGGGTCAATATAGACTGACCCAGTAAGCGCCCACTACTAATAGCGAGTAGTTGTTCGGCTTGGGCATTTAGCCAAGTGATCGATAAATCATCATTGATCCATAAAATAGCGGTGAACAAATGCTGTGACATGAATGCTAAGTCAGGTGTCGGTTTTACAGTTGTCAAATGGGTTGTCATGGCTATTGCCTACAATAAAAGAAGACGCGATATAATATTTAACCATAAATCAACACTATAGAGCGGCAAAACTGGCGATTTTTGCAAAAAAAACGTACAATGCGCACAGCCAATTTATCTCTAGCAAGGTCAGCCATGCCCAACACTTCTACCGAGTCGGTTAATACGACTGTTACTACCTCACCGTCAACTTCTACGCCAACAGATTCTATGTTAAAAGACACGGCCACCGTTTTTAATCCTGCCAAACCAAATATAGCACAAGACAATCAGGCAGATGTCAGTCAAGCAAATACTAACCAACCTTACCATCATAAAGCCAATCACAATCAAAACCGTAGTGTAGCCCAAAGTAGTGATGTAACGACTGCCAATGCGACTGCTACGATGCCAGTTAGTGCAGCGCCAAAAATTGGATTTGTGTCACTAGGTTGCCCAAAAGCCTTGGTCGATAGTGAGCGCATTATCACTGAGCTTAGCCGTGATGGTTATCAAGTGGCGAGTGATTACGAAGGTGCAGATTTAGTTGTCGTTAATACTTGCGGTTTTATTGAGTCAGCAGTACAAGAGTCGCTAGATGCCATCGGCGAAGCGATTAGCAAAAACGGTAAAGTAATCGTTACTGGTTGCTTGGGTAAAGAAGCAGATAAAATCCGTGAAATGCATCCCGCTGTATTGGCAGTAACTGGCGCTCATGCTTATGATGAGGTTATTAGAGCCGTTTCGCTGCATGTGCCCAAGCCTGACCGCAGTCAGGACGCTAGTTATGATCCAAAGATAGATTTGATTAATGAGGCGGGTATTAAATTGACGCCAAGCCATTATGCTTATCTAAAAATATCAGAAGGTTGCAACCATCGTTGTACTTTCTGCATCATTCCAAGCTTACGTGGAGACTTGGTTTCACGTCCGATTGACAGTGTGATGAATGAAGCGTTGGCGCTGAAAAATGCTGGCGTGAAAGAATTGCTTATTATTTCACAAGATACCTCTGCTTATGGACTGGATTTGAAATATAAGACCAGTTTTTGGAATGGCATGCCGTTGAAGTCGAAGTTTTATGACTTGTGCCAAGCCTTAAATGATTTAGGCATTTGGGTGCGCTTGCATTATGTCTATCCATATCCGCATGTCGATAAAGTGGTTGAGCTAATGGGCGAGAAAAAGCTACTGCCTTATCTCGATATTCCGTTTCAACATGCCAGCCATCGCATCCTAAAAGCGATGAAACGCCCAGCGCATAGCGAAAATACCTTGGCACGTATCCATGCATGGCGTGAGATTTGCCCTGATATCGTCATTCGCTCAACCTTTGTGGTGGGCTTCCCTGGCGAGACAGAAGAAGATTTTCAATGCTTGCTTGATTGGTTAGTAGAAGCTCGCCTTGATCGCGTTGGTGCGTTTACTTACTCAGAAGTCGAAGGCGCAGCGGCTAATGACCTGCCAAATCATGTGCCAGAAGAGATTAAGCAAGAACGCTATGAGCGTTTGATGACGCTGCAACAAGGCATCTCAGCGCAAAAGCTACAAGAGAAAGTCGGTAAAACCTTGATGGTATTGGTCGACGAAATTGATAGTGAAGAGGGCGTTGCTATTTGTCGTAGCTATGCCGATGCACCAGAGATTGACGGTCACGTCTACGTTGATGAGATTACCGCTCAAGTTAAAGTCGGACAATTCCTAACGGTTACGATTGACGACGCTAGCGAATATGATTTGTTTGCCAGTTACAAAGGCTAAGCAGTCACTGTAGCTGATTAGTCACTACAATATACGAGTGAAAATTGCCCAATCGCGGGCAGTTTTTGCTACAATTAGCGCAATTTAGCCTTTTTACCCGTTTGTCATTAGTTGCGGTGTTTCTTATATAGTACCTCATTGATGATACTTCGAGTAAATTCGAAGGCAAACTCTATTTGTGTTTTACCGCTCATTTTAATTATAATTTAATGCTAACAAGGTGACCTCATGTCTGACAAAAACCCGCGTTACTCTCGTATCTTGCTGAAACTCTCTGGTGAAGCCTTAGCTGGTGGCAAAGAGATGGGGATTGATAGCGAAGTGCTCGATAAGATGAGCTTGTCTATCGCCCATTTGCGTGGTCTTGGTGTTCAAGTCGGTATCGTGGTCGGCGGCGGTAACTTATATCGCGGCGCGCAGTTACAACAAGAAGGCTTAGTCGGCCGTGTGACTGGTGATCAAATGGGTATGTTAGCAACCGTTATGAACGGTCTGGCGATGCGTGATGCGCTTGAGCGCCGCAATATTAAAACTCGCTTGATGTCAGCTTTGCCAATCGGTGAAGTGACCGAAAGCTATAGCAGTCGCAATGCCATTCGCTATCTCAAAAATGGCGAAGTATGTATCTTTGTTGCTGGTACGGGCAATCCTTTCTTTACCACTGATACGGCAGCTTGCTTACGTGGTATTGAGATCGAAGCGGGCTTAATTCTAAAAGCCACCAAAGTTGATGGCGTTTATGACAAAGACCCAAGCTTACATGACGATGCAGTTAAATATGATGGTTTAACTTTTGATGAAGTATTAGAACAAAAACTTGGCGTGATGGATTTAACTGCCATTGCCTTATGCCGTGAGCACAACGTGCCGCTACAAGTGTTTGATATGACCAAGCCTAATGCGTTATTAAACGTCATCATGGGCGAAAATGAAGGCACACGCGTTTATCACTGATTTGCCTGAATACTCTAAACGCTCTGAACGCTCTAAATATTAATACGAGAATACCAGTTATTAAAATTAGACCAGTCGTTAATAACTACCAGCGCTAATAATTAGTAATGAACACCCGTATATTTACTAACAAATGAATGATTTATCGACAGCGATAAATAAGGATATCTAATGATCAAAGAGATTAAGCAAGACGGCGAAGCGCGTATGCAAAAAACACTGGAAGCGCTTGAGAGCACTTTTAGCAAAGTCCGTACAGGGCGCGCACATCCGGGTATGTTGTCAGGCGTGATGGTTAGCTACTACGGGTCGCCTACACCTCTGAATCAAGTGGCGAGTGTCAACGTTGAAGACTCACGTACGCTCATGGTTCAGCCTTTTGACCGTACCATGGTACAAGCAATCGACAAGGCCATTCGCGAAGCAGATTTGGGTCTCAACCCAGTGACCGCCGATGTGATTCGTGTGCCAATGCCTGCATTGACAGAAGAGACACGCCGCGACATGCAAAAGCTTGCGCGTGGAGAAGCAGAAAGTAGCCGTGTTTCTATCCGTAATATTCGCCGTGACATGATGAATGACATCAAAGAATTGGCCAAAGAAAAAGAGATCTCAGAAGACGACGAGCGCCGCGCGAGTGATGACATTCAAAAAATCACTGACAAGTATATCGAAACCATCGATAAACGTTTGAGCAAAAAAGAAACTGACTTGATGGACGTGTAAAGCACTGGTTTTTTCGATCATGTAAGACAAAAATCCGTTATGTCATATCCTTATAATAAGCAGCCAATCTGTCAGTACTATTGGCTGCTTATTATTGTGTAGACGGTACCGATAATAGCGTCAATATTATATCAATCGGATACGGTAATAGGCTTGCTCAGATTTGTAAACTGTATTTTATAAGCGTTATCTTGCAAACTAAATCACGCCCATAGACGGGTTTATGATAAGTTTGTGAATTATGGTTATGACGCTTTCTAATCGTTATCGCAGCCGTTATTATTATTTTACCTTAACAATAAGCACTTTCGCCTATGTCCACTTCAGCCGTTTTGGCTCCTGATCTTCTTCCACGCCATATCGCTATCATCATGGATGGCAATAATCGTTATGGTAAAGCCAATGATTTGGGCAAAGGCCAAGGGCATGTGGCTGGCAAAGATGCACTCGATCCTATCGTCGAGTATTGCGTCAATACGGGTATCGAAGTATTAACGGTATTTGCATTTTCTAGTGAGAATTGGCAACGCCCGCCCAGTGAGGTAGCACTACTTATGCAACTGTTAACCTCCACCATTCATGAGCAAATACCACGCATGAATGAGTATCGTATTCGTCTACGTTTTATTGGTGACCGCAGTCAGCTGAGTGATGATTTGCAAGCATTGATGGCGGACGCTGAAGCAAAAACAGCAGACTTTAAAGCCATGACTCTAGTCATCGCTATCAGTTATGGTGGGCAATGGGATATTGCCCATGCGGCAAAACAGCTGGCGCAGCAAGTAGAGGCTGGTCAGTTATGTGCTGATGATATTAACAAAGAATTGCTCGGCAACTATGTGCAATTAGCAGATGCACCAGCAGTAGATATGCTGATACGCACAGGCGGTGAATACCGAATTTCTAACTTTTTATTGTGGCAGTCAGCCTATGCTGAGCTATTCTTTACCCAGACATTATGGCCGAATTTTGCAGCCGATGAGTTGGCAGCAATGGTAAAAGAGTTCGCTCAGCGGCAGCGCCGTTTTGGCAAAACCAGTGAGCAGATAGTGATAGAGCAAGCAAGTCGTTAATGGTGTTAAGCATTTGCCTGTTATTTTGTAAAGGAAAAAGCTCTTACAAAGCGGTTATCCTATAAGTAGTTAATATTGCTTGTTTGTGAAATAATAAACCGCGTTAATAAGCGTCAACTGCTATTAGTGGGCTATTGTAGATTAGCTGCTATAATGCACGTTTTGACCATGCGTTTTTCATTATTATAAGGCTCAATAAGTATGTGGCAACGAATTAAGACGGCAGTTGTTCTCGTTATTATCGTTGGTATTGCAATGTTTGCGAGCCAAACCCCTATTTTATTTGCACCGCTGTTAGCGATTGGCGTCATTATTGCCGCTCACGAATGGACTAAGCTGATGCCTAAGTGGCGTCATCCTGCGCTGTTTGTGCTATTGGTTTTGGTGTTGACCCTAGTATCACTCATGTTTAAAGTCACATGGCTGTTTTGGTGGGTGGCTTCACTGGCTATATGGCTAATGGCGCTGTCTTGGGTGCGAGTGTTCCCGACTCATACCAATTGGTATGGCAAAAAACTGGCATTGATGGGTGCGGTGATATTGACCGCATCGATTACGGCGATGTTTTATTTGTGGCAACTGTCAGCATGGTGGTTGCTCTATGTGTTCCTTTTGGTCTGGTGCGCAGATAGTGGCGCTTATTTTGTGGGGCGTAAGCTTGGTCGCCGCAAAATGGCACCGAACGTCTCACCCAATAAAAGTATGGAAGGGCTGGCTGGTGGCTTGGTCACTGGTCTGCTCGTGGTCATTGCCATCAGTGTATTTAAGTTGCAATTGACGGGTGTGCCGTTAGTCGCATTTGTAGCATTATCAGCCTTGACTATTTTAGCCTCGGTACTTGGCGATTTATTTGAGTCGATGCTTAAGCGCCGCGCTGATGTCAAAGATTCAGGAACGATTTTACCGGGGCATGGCGGCGTGCTTGACCGTATCGACTCACTGCTCTCTGCCACACCGATATTTGCGCTTGGTTTTTGGGCGATACAGCAGTTAGGTTTGATAGTGGTTTAGGACTGAAAAAATAATTCATAGACGATGATACGCCCTAATTATAGTAGTTAAGATGAGTGACTAGTCAATACACTGGATATTGTCTATCTCTTATTTATCAAACGTTTTATCGATTTCTTATTTAATTTTTTAGAGTATTATTTACAGGCACCGATGGTTATGACGCAACGCATCGCCGTACTAGGCGCGACAGGTTCGATTGGCGATAGCACGTTAGCAATATTAGCGGCGCAACCACAGCTTTACACGGTCTACGCTCTGTCAGGCTATCACCGTTTAGACAAACTGTTTGCACTTTGCCAGCAGTTTTTGCCAAAGCGCGTGAGCGTACCGACCGCCGCAGTCGATGATTTTGCCCAGCGACTCCGTGCGGCAGGTCTTGACATCGATGTGGTAGGCGGCGAAGCAGGGCTGGTTGATATTGCCACTGATTCGCAGACGGATACCGTTGTCGCTGCGATCGTAGGCGCAGCTGGTCTGCCTTCTACTTTAGCCGCTGCTCGTGCAGGTAAGCGTATTTTACTAGCCAATAAAGAAGCGCTGGTGATGGCAGGGCAAGTGATGATTAATGCGGTCAAAATGCATAACGCTACTTTGCTGCCGCTTGATTCTGAGCACAATGCTATTTTTCAGTGTTTACCACTGGCTATTCAGCAGGACAATACTCAAATTCATCAGCCAAACCACGGCGTGCGCAAGTTATGGTTAACGGCCTCTGGTGGACCGTTTTTGCAAAAATCGTTTGCGCAGATGCAGCAAGCGAGCGTCGCTGAAGCGGTCAAACATCCAAATTGGTCAATGGGTCAAAAGATATCCGTCGATTCAGCAACGATGATGAATAAAGGGCTTGAGCTGATTGAAGCTTGTCATTTGTTTGATTTGCCTGAAAATAAGATAAATGTGGTGATTCATCCACAAAGTATCATTCACTCAATGGTAGAATATAGCGATGGTAGCTTTTTGGCGCAGCTCGGCAGTCCCGATATGAAAACGCCCATTGCCCATGCGCTCAGTTACCCTGATCGTATCGATAGCGGCTCACAGCCGTTAGACTTATTTGCGCTCAGCAGCTTAGAGTTTATTGAGCCTGACTTGCAAAAATTTGCCTGTTTGCGTTTGGCAAGACAGGCGATGCAAGCGGGCACACAAGCGACGATTGTCTTAAATGCAGCGAATGAAATTGCCGTGGCGGCGTTTTTGGCTGGAAAAATTCGCCTGACCGATATTGCTGATATCAACGAGCAGGCTTTGAATGACATACAGCTGCCACCGTTAAATGAAACGGCTGACATAGAAGATATACTAGCAATTGATAAAATAGCACGTCACCTGACGGACAAACTTGTGGCAAAGTTGGTGTAAGTGTATCAACAACTGCGTCGTTAATAAAAGATGCTAAGAAAGAATGCTAAGAAAGAATGCTGAGAAACCATACTGAGAAAAGATCATGACGTTTTTATTAACGCTCCTTGCGGCAATATTTGTCTTAGGTCCGCTTATTGCCTTACATGAATGGGGACACTATATCGTCGCTCGTCTTTGCGGCGTTAAAGTCTTGACCTATTCTATCGGGTTTGGTCCCAAACTCTTTGGCTGGACGAGCAAAAAAAGCGGTATTGATTATCGCATTTCTGCTTTGCCACTTGGTGGTTATGTCAAAATGCTCGATGAGCGCGAAGGCGAGGTAGCAAAAGCTGAGCAACATTTGGCGTTTAATCGTCAGCATCCACTAAAAAAGATTGCGATTGTTGCCGCTGGTCCTATTATGAACTTTATCATTGCTATTGCGCTGTTTTGGGTGTTGTTTATGACACCATCAGAGCAGCTGGCGACGAAGATTGGGCAGATATTACCCGAGACGCCTGCTGCTATGGCACAGTTGCCAGTTGGCGACAAAATCGTTGCGATTGATGGGCATGAGGTACAAACGTGGGAAGGCATCAACTATCGGCTTGCTGGACGAATGGGCGAGACGGACAATGTCAGTATTACTCTGCAATCAGAGACACAAGCTGATAATGCGATCAAAACTTATCAAGCGCCCGTAACTCAGTTTATGCAAGGCAGCGCGCAAGGTAAAGATGCGTTGACCAGCTTTGGCATGCTGCCATGGCAACCAGATATTGCACCGATAGTAGGTGATTTGACCCCTGATGGTGCCGCCAGTCGCCAAGGACTAAAAGTAGGCGATCGTATTGTTGCTATCAATGATCAACCAATTAAAGATTGGCTCAGTGCCACTCGTATCATCCGCGACAGTCCTGAAACTTTGCTTAACTTCACAGTATTGCGTGATGGTAAAACCGTACAGCTTCAGATTATGCCGCAAGGCAAAAAAGACAATTTGGGTAACGATTATGGGCAAATTGGTGCTATGGTGGCACAGTCCGAAATTGTTATTCCTGACGCTTACAAGACCACTGTAGTCTATGGCCCTGGTGAGTCATTGGTGAAATCATTTGAGAAAACTGAACAGCTCGCAGTGATGACGGTTAGCTCGATGGGCAAGATGCTGTCTGGCATGATTGGTTTGGACAATTTGTCAGGGCCGATTACCATCGCTAAAGTGGCCAAACAGAGTTTTGATATCAGTTGGCAGATGGTGTTATCGACGGCGGCTTTGATTAGTTTGAGCCTTGCTGTACTCAATCTTTTACCCATTCCTGTATTGGATGGCGGTCATATTGTGTATTATCTTATTGAATTGATTCGCGGTAAGCCACTCTCGGAAGGGGTGCAAATGATTGGACTAAATATCGGCTTACTCTTGCTGGCAGGTTTCATGGTGTTAGCAATTGGTAATGATATTAGTCGGCTGTTTTGACCAGCGAATCGCTAATATGATCGATAAGGCACGAGATACTAATGGTTTTACGCCTATTATGGGATGATTATGACCATGATAGGTAGCATGCTCTGTATCATGGCCTCTGTACTAATCGTAATTTTTAGTTTATTTTGTGATGCATTTTATATAAAGTGTTCTGAGTCTGCTGCGTATGTGCTTAAATTTCATGCGAAATGCGCTAGACAATATGGGCTTTTTAACTTAACTTAAGCAAGTTTTTTATTGACGGATAGTGTTTATGCGTACGCCTTTATTTATGAGCGCGGCAGGGTTGCCGTTAGTTGTAGCGATGATGAGTATGCCAGTACAGGCTGCAGAATTTGTAGTCACTGACATCGGTTTCAATGGTTTGCAACGTTTAACCCCCGATAGCCTCTATCCGGTTCTACCTATTTCGGTAGGGGATACGGTAAATGACAGTAGTTTAGCAGCCAGTATTAAGGCGCTTTATGCGACCGAAAATTTTGCTGATATTCAAAGCCGTATCGAAGGTGGACAGCTACGGTTTGATGTCGTTGAGCGCCCCACGATTGCTGAAGTCAATTTTGAGGGCAATAAGCTCATTCCAAAAGAAGGGTTAGAGCAAGGGCTAGACAATGCTGGTCTGTCTGCCGGCAATGTGCTGAAACAAGCCACGCTACAAGGCGTCGCCAACGAGCTACAGCAACAATATATCAGCCAAGGCTATTACAACAGCAATATCGAGGTTGATCAAACGTTACTTGATGGCAATCGCGTCAAGCTCGACGTGCGTTTTGTCGAAGGCAAACCTGCCAAAGTGGTCGATATTAATATCATTGGCAATAAACACTTTAGTGATGAAGAAATCAAAGACGTTTTTGCGGTAAAAGAGTCTTCGTGGACACGTCTGCTGTCAAAGTCTGATCGTTATGCCAAAGAAAAACTGGCTGCCAGTTTAGAGAATTTAAAAGCGCTTTACCAAAACGATGGTTATGTGCGTTTTGCAGTAGATAATGCGGTGCTTAACATCAGTGAAGATAAGAGCAGTGTGTTTATCGAAGTGAGTCTAAGCGAAGGCGAACAATATCAGTTTGGCGAAGTGAATTTCTTAGGTAAGCCGACTTTTGAGAATAATGAACTAACAGAGTTGGTGACTTTTGCACCCAATGAAAAATACTCCCAAGCCAAGCTCGATGAAACCACCGCGGCACTTAAGAGTCGTTACGGTAATGAAGGCTATTATTTGGCGCAGGTGAGACCAGTACCACGTATCAATGACGAGACCAAAGTAGTGGATATCGATTATTTCATCGACCCTGCACGTCCCATTTACGTTCGTCGTATTAACTTTACTGGTAACATCAAAACTCAAGACGAAGTACTGCGCCGTGAAATGCGTCAACTAGAAGGCGCGTTGGCAACTAGTGACAAAATCCAGTTGTCACGGACACGTCTGATGCGTACAGGCTTCTTTAAAGCCGTCAACGTTGATGTAAAACCAGTACCGAACCAACCAGACCAAGTAGACATCAATTATACGGTTGAAGAGCAGCCTTCTGGTAGCTCAACGATTGCCGCGGGTTACTCGCAAAGCGGCGGTGTGACTTTCCAGTTAGATCTAACACAAAACAACTTTATGGGTACAGGTAACCGTGTGAAAGCGGCACTATCACGCTCAGAAACCCGTGATTCTTATAGCTTGGGTTATACCGATCCGTACTTTACCGAAAACGGCGTCTCACAAGGTCTTAGTGCCTATTATCGTGAAACGAAATACGATGATAGAAACGTTAGTAACTATGTCACCGATTCTTATGGTGCTACGCTGAACTATAGTTATCCTGTTGACGAAACCAAACGTGTTAGTGCCGGTTTGAATGTTGATAACACTTCAGTACGTGGTGGTCGCTTCTTGGGTGTATCAAACGTTCAGCAAATTATTGATGATGGCGGTACGTTTGAGAACTTTGTCAATGATGAAAATCAGGCTTCTGGACGCACAGGCTTTAAAAATGACTACAATACTTATAACCTACTATTCGGCTGGGACTATAGCACCTTAGATCGTCCAGTGTTCCCGACCAAAGGTATGAGCCATACGGTCGATGCCACCATTGGCTTGGGTGATACCAACTATCAAAAACTTGTTTATAGCGGCAACATCTATTATCCCTTCTACAAAGACTGGGTAGCACGCGGTTATACTAAGCTTGGCTATGGTAATGATTTGCCGTTTTATGAAAACTTTTATGCTGGGGGCTATGGCTCTGTACGTGGTTATGAGGCCTCAACCCTTGGGCCAAAATCACAAACGTATTATGATGCCATAAATGATGATGTGCGTTACAAAGACGAAGACATCGGTGGTAATGCGCTAGTCAGCTTCGGTAGTGAGCTAATTTTGCCAATGCCGTTTAAGGGTGATTGGGCAGATCAAGTGCGTCCAGTATTGTTTGCCGAAGGTGGTCAAGTATTTGATACGACTGATAAGGAAGATCGTACTTTTATCAATCCTAATGACGGTACTGATACGGGCGTACCACTGTTGACGCAAGACAATAGTATGCGCTTTAGTGCGGGTGCAGGTATAACCTGGTATACGCCAATTGGTCCAATTTCATTAAGTTATGCTGTACCTATTGGTGATAAAGAAGGCGATGAAACTGAAAAAGTTCAGTTCCAGATTGGTAATACGTTCTAACGTAGCATGATTGTTTGCGTTCATGTCATTAACCATAGCAGTTACTTACATGAACGCAGCATCTGTTAGATATTAGTAGATCGCCAAGGTGATTGTTCAGCTTGGCGATTGTCTTATTCATAATAATATTTATATTAATAGTCACTATGATAACGATTGAGCAACTTATCACTCGGATTGAGCAGCGTCAGCCCATCACCAATAAGGCTGAAATCAGCGCTGAACAGTTACGTCAAAAATTCAGCAGTATTGGTAGTTTGACCACGGCTGGTCATAATCAGTTAAGCTTTTTGGCCGATCCTCATTATATTTCTAGTCTGGCTATTAGCGAGGCAGGGGCTGTATTGGTTACTGGAGAATATCGCGACCAAGTGCCCGCCACAGCGATAGCGTTAGTCGTCGCAAGCCCATACTTAGCTTATGCTGGTGCTAGCCAGTTGTTTGCTCGTGAGTCACTGTCTGGTGGTATTCATCCTAGCGCTGTGATTGCTGATAGTGCGGTCATTGGTGAGCAGGTGAATATTGGGCCTTTTTGTGTGATAGCCGATTATGTGCAAATTGGTGCGCGTAGCTCACTTGCGGCGCATGTGGTGATCGAAGAAAATACGACTATTGGTACTGATGGCGTTATTAAATCACAAGTGGTGATCGGGCATGATTGTGTCATTGGTGATCATGTAAGGTTACACGCGGGTGTCAGTGTGGGTGCAGAAGGCTTTGGTTTTGCACCAACCAAAGATCCTAGTACCACTGGCTGGGAGCGTATCGCTCAGTTAGGACGGGTCGTAATTGGCAACCATGTGCGAATTGGTAGTCAAACTTGCATTGACCGAGGTGCCATTGATGATACGGTTATTGGCAATCACGTTATTATTGATAATTTGGTACAAGTTGCTCATAACGTGCGTATCGGCGATGGCACGGCCATCGCGGCTCAAACGGGTATCGCGGGCAGCACTAGTATCGGCAAGCGCTGTATTATTGGCGGTGCGGTCGGTATCACAGGTCATATTGAGATTACAGATGATGTCACTTTATCTGGGATGACCATGGTAACCAAATCTATCAAAACCGCTGGTTCATACTCCTCTGGAACGGCTGCTATGCCGACCGCTAACTGGCGACGGGCAGCTGTACGCTTCCGTCAGCTTGGGCGTGATTAGCGAAAATATCAATGCATATATACAAACACAGTAAAATCATAGCGATTTGAAACATAGCAAGGAAGCACCATTATGAGCAGCACCGATATCGATATTTTGAATGATAAAGAAATGAAAAGCTTAGCTGAGCAAGGTCTTACGCTGCCATTAACTTATCATACGTTAAAGCATTATTTGCCACACCGTTATCCTTTTCTTTTAGTAGATAAGATTATTGATTGTACGCCTGGTGAGTGCATTACGGGTATTAAGAATGTGACTATCAATGAAGAGTTTTTCAATGGTCATTTTCCTGATGAGCCGATTATGCCAGGGGTACTTATGGTTGAGTGCATGGCTCAGGTCTCAGGCGTGCTCGGATTTATCAGTGCTGGTCTAACTGCAGAAGATGGTTATTTATATCTATTTGCAGGTGTTGATAAAGTCCGTTTTAAACGTCGAGTGATTCCTGGTGATCAGCTGACTATTCGTGCCAAAACAGTGATGCAGAAGCGTGGTATTTATAAATTTGACTGTACTGTACATGTTGACGATGAGTTAGCTGCCAGTGCGCAAATAATGATTGCTCGCCAAGAACAATAACGTCTACCAATAGCCATTGTGCCTCGTAGCTGATCTAATTCTTTAAACAAAGCATCTAAAGAATTAGGTCAAAGCGGGTCATAAGCATTATAATTGACACTCGCATTTAACAGCAGAGCCATGCTTAGGTTTTTTCATAAAACTAAATTGGCTGTATTTGTTTTACCATTTACTCGCATCAGATCATACAAAGGCCCACATTATGAGTCAGATCCATCCAACAGCACTCATCTCACCGTCCGCCCAAATTGATGAGACTGCTATCATTGGTCCGTATTGTATCGTCGGTGATGAGGTCACTATTGGTGCTCACACGGTTCTGCATCGCCATGTAGTTGTTACCAAATTGACTCGTATTGGTCAACACAATGAGTTTTATCAATTTGCGAGCATTGGCGAAGATCCTCAGGATTTAAAGTATGCTGGTGAGCGTACTTGGCTTGAGATTGGCGATCATAATACCATTCGAGAAGCCTGTAGTTTACACCGTGGTACTGCACAAGATAGTGAGCTCACTAAAATAGGCAGCCATAATCTACTGATGGTGAACACTCATGTGGCTCATGATTGTGTGATTGGCGATCATAATGTATTGGCCAACAATGTTGGCGTTGCAGGGCATGTGACTATTGGTAATCACACGATCATTGGCGGTAATTCAGGTATTCATCAGTTTTGTACGGTTGATGACTATAGCTTGATTGGGGGCGCAAGTCTGATTCTAAAAGATGTAGCCGCCTTTACCATGGTATCTGGTAATCCAGCAACGACTCATGGTCTCAATGTGGAAGGTATGCGTCGTAAAGGATGGTCAAAAGAGACAATTGAGGTATTGCGTCAAGCTTATCGTATGATTTTTAGATCTGGTCTGACGACCGTGCAAGCGCTTGAGGTTTTGAATAATGAGTTGCTACCAAAAGAGCCAAAAATCCAGTTGCTCATTGATTCACTACAAAAAAGCCGCCGTGGTGTGGTGCGCTAGAACGGCGATTGGCTTTTGCTGAAAATCATATATAGTATGCATTCAGTAATCAGCCAAACTCTTGTCAGTTATAGATAAAATTACCAGAAGCCATAACCAATTGTTATGGCTTTTTATGTTTATGAGCGCTTGACTTTTTTGGTGGCTTAGCAGAAACTGAGCCTTTACGATATTGTAAACAATTCTTTCTTAATGTTGCTGGACGCCTCACATTGAGGTGTTTATTGAATAGCCTGATATTTCTCATGGCTATTTATGATAATCAAGGAAGATTATCAGTGATGTTAATTGAAGCACGAGGACGGAAAAAATGGCTATTAATAAACAAGAACATGCACAGTGGAGCTCAAGTTTTGGCTTCGTATTGGCAGCGGTTGGTTCAGCAGTTGGTTTGGGAAACATATGGAAGTTTCCCTATATGGTCGGTGAAAGCGGTGGTTCAGCTTTCGTTATCGCTTATTTATTCTGTATCGCGCTGGTAGGTTTTCCGATTCTAGTCGCTGAATGGCTGATTGGTCGCCGTGGGCAAAAGAACCCAGTCAACACTTTTGCGGATGTTGCAGCAAGTGAAGGTAAGTCGCGTAGTTGGGGCATCATTGGCGCGTCAGGTATTTTAGGTGGTTTCTTAATTCTATCGTTTTATAGTGTGATTGGCGGTTGGGCACTCAACTATATTACTAAAGCAGGCACAGGCAGTTTTATTGGTCAAGACAGTGATTCTATTGCTGCGACCTTTGATGCTATGTTGGCTTCAGCAGGTACATTGACGATTTGGCATACCGTGTTTATGGCTATTACTGCTTTGATTGTCGGTATTGGTGTGACCAAAGGTATCGAAACCACGGCTAAAGTCTTAATGCCACTACTAGGCGTGATTTTGTTCGTCATCGTTGGTTATAACGTGATTAACGGTGGTTTTGGTGAAGCAGTGGCTTATCTATTTACACCGGATCTTAGCAAGTTGACTGGGGATGTGATGCTTGCAGCATTGGGTCATGCCTTCTTCACCCTATCTATTGGTATGGGTATTATGATTGCTTATGGCTCATATTTGGGTCGTGAAGTGAACTTACTAAAAACCGCCCGTACTGTTGTGATCTTAGATACGGTTATTGCTTTGGCTGCTGGTCTAGCAATCTTCCCAATCATCTTTAGCAATGGTTTAGACCCTGCTTCGGGTCCTGGTCTTATCTTTGTCAGCTTACCGATCGCTTTTGGTAGCATGGGCGCAGGGACGATCATTGGTACATTGTTCTTCTTACTTATTACTTTTGCTGCTATTACCTCATCAATCTCATTGCTTGAGCCAACCGTTGAGTTTTTAGAAGAACGTACACCGATGAGTCGTACGGTATCAACCATCGTTGCCAGTACAGTGATTTGGCTATTAGGCGTTGCGGCACTACTATCATTTAACCTATGGTCTGACTTTACTATCATGGGTAATGGTATCTTTGATGCATTGGATAAAATTACCAGTAAATTCCTTCTCCCGCTAACGGGTCTTGCTGCAATTATTTTCGTTGGTTGGCAAATGGATCAACGCAGTATTCAGCAAGAGCTTGGTCTGTCTAATGGTGCATGGCAATTATGGCAAATCGTTGCTAAGTTTGTAGCACCAATTGCCGTGCTCGTGGTATTTGTAACCTCGTTAATGGGCTAGTACTGATTAACTAGAAATAATAAAAGCAACACACTAAAAAGGGCTTAAGATAATTCTTAAGCCCTTTTTATAGCTATGACAATGGCAAAAATATGATTAGCGTAGATTTAACTCAGGTACTGTTTGTCCACGTTTGTTATAAAATTCGCTGACAAACTCATCAAATTTGTCTTGTTCAATGGCATCACGGATACCTTGCATCAAACGCTGATAATAGCGCAAGTTATGGATAGTCGCTAATTGAGCGCCCAGCATCTCTTTACACTTATTAAGATGGTAAAGATAAGCACGGCTAAAATTTTGGCAAGTATAGCAGTCGCACTCAGGATCTAGTGGACCTTCGTCATTGCGATACTGGCTGTTACGGATACGTACCACACCAGCATTGTCTGCATCGCCTGTCACAAAGTAGTGACCATTACGTGCGTTACGCGTCGGCATCACACAGTCGAACATATCGACACCGCGACGTACACCTTCAACTAAATCCTCAGGCTTACCAACGCCCATTAGATAGCGTGGCTTATCTGTTGGCATATCATCAGGGAGGTAGTCTAGGACATCTATCATTTCATCTTTTGGTTCACCAACCGACAGACCACCGATGGCATAACCATCAAAGCCGATATCGAGCAGGCCTTCAAGTGATTGCTGACGCAAATCTGGATACATACTGCCTTGAATAATGCCAAATAATGCGTTGGTGCTGCCCAGTCTTTTGTGCTCATCAACACAGCGCTGTCCCCAACGTAATGACAGCTCTAACGACTTTTTGGCTTCGTCATGAGTCGCAGGATAGGGCGTACACTCATCAAATTGCATGACGATGTCTGAGTTCAAGCTGTACTGAATCTGCATCGATTTTTCTGGCGACAGAAAAACTTTCGCACCATCGATAGGAGATTTAAAGTCGACCCCTTCTTCGGTGATTTTACGCATGGCACCCAGACTGAATACTTGGAAACCACCTGAATCAGTCAGGATAGGCTTATCCCAATGCATGAACTTATGCAAACCGCCGAATTTATCGATCACCTCGGTACCTGGACGTAACCATAGATGAAAGGTATTGCCCAAAATAATATCCGCACCAATGGCTTCAATATCACGTGGCAGCATACCCTTGACCGTACCATAAGTGCCAACAGGCATAAACGCTGGCGTCTGTACGTCGCCATGATTGAGATGAACCGTACCACGGCGCGCACGCGTGTCACCGCTGGCCGTTTTATGTAAGACAAATTGCATATGATTATCGCTATTTACGCTATGAAAATGGTGATAATTATAGCATTGTTAGCAGTTTTTTTGGACATGGATGTTTATGAGGTATTTATATATCTGACAAATATGTCTTTTGGTTAATAGTATTTTGTCATAACCAAAAGACACAGACAGTACTTATGAGTAGTTGGTAAAGTAGAAATCATAATGGCGAGACAGTAACCATTGCTAAGCGATGTTTTAACTGCTGGAGATATCATATGAAAAAGGCAACCTACTTATTATTAAGTGGTTCATTATTAACCTCAGGAGCAGCTATGGCGACCGAAGAGCCGAATTATACAGTGTTGTCGCAAATGGATGACTTTGAGCTGCGTCGTTACGATAAGCAGCTAGTGGCGCAAACGTTGGTAAGTGGAGACCAAGACTCCGCCAGTCGCGAAGGGTTTAAAGTGTTAGCCGACTATATATTTGGCAATAATACAGCGGCAACTGGCGGCAGTAGTAAAATTAGCATGACTGCGCCCGTTACGATGCAGCCTAATAACAAAAAGAGTGATGGTGAATCACAAAAAATTGCGATGACAGCACCAGTAAGCATGCAGCAAGACGATGGTAAGTGGCGTGTACAATTTACTATGCCCAGTAAATACACGATGCAAACACTGCCAAAGCCAAATAATCCAAACATCACGATTACCGAGGTGCCAGCACAGACGTACGGTGTGATTAAGTTCTCAGGGTTGGCAGGCAGTAAAAAAGTAGCGACTAAAACGGAAGAGCTACAATCTTGGATGCAAACCCAAAATTTGACTATAACGGGCGAGCCTGAACTGGCACGTTATAATCCGCCTTGGACGCTGCCTTTTTTGCGCCGTAATGAAGTGATGATTGCTTACAAGCCAAAGTAATACTAGCCTCAAAGTATAAGATGAGCGTTGTCACATTTTCTGAGCTTGTTATAAGTAGGACTTGCATTTGTTTGCCGTGCTATTCAAATTTTTGGAAGTGGTACGCCCATAAAAAAAGACAGCATTTGCTGTCTTTTTTGTACTAACTTTTTAAGAAAATAAACTTAGTCTTTTTGCTCACGGATGATATTCAGCATACGACGTAGCGGCTCGGCTGCGCCCCATAATAATTGATCACCAACGGTAAATGCGCCTAGATACTCAGGGCCCATATTGAGCTTACGCAAGCGACCTAGTGCAACTGTCAATGTACCAGTCACTGCCACTGGCGTTAAACGATTCATAGTCGCTTCTTTGTCGTCTTCGACCAAGTCCAGCCATTCATTGCCGCTGTTTTTAAGTACTGCTTCGATTTCTTCTAGCGGAATGTCTTTTTTGAGCTTGATGGTAAGGCCTTGCGCATGACAGCGCATCGCGCCAACGCGCACACACATGCCATCGATAGCAATCTTATCAGCTTCTGCGTTACCAAGGATTTTATTGGTCTCGACGCCGCCTTTCCATTCTTCCTTGGATTGCTTGTTTTCTAACTGAACATCGATATAAGGAATCAAGCTACCTGCTAGTGGCACACCAAAGTATCGCTTAGGAAAGTCATCTGAGCGCTGAGTCTGAGCGATTTTTTTATCAATCTCAAGGATGGCGCTGGCAGGATCAGCCAATTCGTCTTTGACCGCATCGTGTAGCACGCCCATGCCAGCGATTAATTCGCGCATGTTGTTAGCGCCAGAACCACTAGCGGCCTGATAAGTCATGGCGCTGACCCATTCTACCCAGCCTTTATTAAACAGCTCGCCAATCGCCATGAGCATCAATGACACGGTACAGTTACCACCGATAAAGTCTTTTTTACCATTGGCTAGGGCGCTGTCAATAACGGCGCGATTGACTGGATCGAGAATGATGATGCTGTCATCTTCCATTCGCAAGGTGCTTGCCGCATCAATCCAGTAGCCATTCCAGCCACTATCACGTAGTGGTTGATGGACTTGCGAGGTATAGTCGCCGCCTTGGCAGGTAATGATGACATCACAAGCTGCTAGCGCGTCAATATCATGAGCATCTTTTAATTGGCCGGTATGAATACCATCAAGGCTTGGGGCATCACCACCTGCGTTGCTGGTTGAGAAAAACACGGGTGTAATACCGTCAAAGTCTTTTTCCTCAGTCATACGTTGTATTAATACTGAACCGACCATGCCGCGCCAGCCTACCAAGCCTACTGTTAAATTACTCATGAAACTCAATCCTTTTTACCATAAATTGTTGCATTGCCAGCCGATAACAATGCCGTGAATAGCCATAAAAAGCAAGGCGTTTTGGCCGTTTTTACTGGTTTTTCATACACTATTAATGATGTTCAGTATAACTTTAAGTTATTAACCTAATGGCGATAGTGGCGACGCCTCACTTGTTACAAGTAGATAGCTCTAAAAATAAAGTTTGTCCGTAGTACTCGTTATGGTGGGCGAATTAAAAGTGTAATGTTTTATAGCGGTTAACGAATAATCCATGCTCATCAGTAGGCGATAACCTTCTGAAATGCTAAAGTAAACAGCTAACGTCAGTTCAGTTAAAACCATGGCGATATTCATCATTTAATAGACGGCTAATACATACTATGGATCTCTCACTAGTATATTACAGCATACAGTGGCTAGCAGGGTTCATCGCATTTGTGACGATTTGGGGCTGGATACCACTGGATAATTGGTGGGTGCGCGGTGTTGAATTTCCGCGTATTCAGATCATGGTGTTGGGTGTCATCGCTTGGATTGGTATGCTGATTTTTTGGTCAGAGTGGCAGCTGGGACAGTGGCTGTTATTTACCGTCTTAAGCATTACATTAGCCTTTCAGCTCAGGATGGTATTGCCTTATACCAAGCTATGGAAAAAAGAAGTTCAAAAGGCAAAAGACAAGCCAGAAGGGCAGGTGCATCAACTAAAAATAATGGTATCAAACGTACTAACGCCCAATGATGACACCCAAAAATTGGTGGATTTGGTGAAGCAAAGACAGCCTGATATTTTAATTACGCTAGAGAGTGATGACAAATGGGAAAAAGCGCTGCATCAAATCGAAGCTGATTATCCTTACACCGTAAAAGTGCCACTAGACAATCTATATGGGATGCATCTTTATTCTAAGCTTGAGTTGATTGATCCTGAAGTTAAGTACTTGATGATTGATGACATACCTTCTATTCATGCCCAACTGCGCCTGCAAAGTGGTCGCGTGATTTGGTTGTATTGCTTGCATCCCATGCCGCCGAGTCCGACGGAAGCGGATAAATCTACCACCCGCGATGCTGAGCTATTGATGGTTGGCAAACACATCAAAGAAAACAAGCAAACGGCGATATTGGCAGGCGATCTCAATGATGTAGCATGGTCAAAGACGACTCGACGCTTTCAACGTATCTCAGGATTGTTGGATCCGCGTATTGGTCGACATTTTATCAATACGTTTCATGTCAGTTATCCATTTTTACGTTGGGCGCTGGATCACATCTTCCATAGTGCTTGTTTTACGGTGGTAGATATTCGGCGTATGCCGTCGATAGGCTCGGATCACTTCCCTGTTATGACGACTTTACAATACGAACCAGAAGAGGAGAGCAATCAAGCGCAAAATGCCCCTACTGCAGAAGCGGAAGATATCAAAGAGACCGATCATAAAATAGTAGAAGGTAAAAAAGAAGGTGAAAAAGTCTCAAAGGAACATGCAGAAGAGCAGAGAAGTTAGGGTTGATAGCCTGCCAATACTATAGCCATCGTATGATGCAATGTTAAAAGAGGCTGTAAGCATATGCTTACGTTAAATAAGGTCTTTAGCCTCTAGTCGCATCAAACTGATTATCCTACAATACCTGCATCAACACAAGGATACGCATGGATGCAGTGTTGAGACAGTATCAATAAAAGCACAGGTCAGCCCGCTGTCTTATAGGATACTGTTTATGACTTAGGATGAGTCAGCATGGAAGAAATAATAACAACAATATGAAGCGCCATAGCCCCGAACCAATCGCCCTAGGTTCGGGGCTTTTCTTTGTGTGTGTAATGCTTACATTTATTTTATTCGATATTCTTGTGTTTGGACATACTGCAATATATTTGAGATTACCTTCTGATTATTTTTAGCGCATAAATGAACGTCAATAAAAAAAGGGTACATGCATTAGCATATACCCTTTTTGACAAAGCATTATTAGATTTGACTTATCGATGCCTATATCAGTTAGCCAAGTACTTGGATGTAAGCACCTGCGCGTAGCTCTTGTAGCCAGTCTTCTTTGGCTTGCGGTGCTAAGCGCTGGTAAAGCGCTTGACGTGCCATATTGCGACGATATTGATCGCTAACATCTTGTTGGCGTTTGCCTTCTATTTTCAAGATATGCCAGCCAAACTGGGTTTTGAAAGGAGCAGAGTAGTCACCAACCGCCGTGTTTTTCATCATGGCTTCGAATGGACCAATCATATCTTCTTCACTCACCCAATCAAGATCGCCACCGCGGCCAGCGGAACCGGGATCATCTGAATAGGTCGATGCTAAACCAGCAAAATCAGCGCCGCTGCGTAGCTGTTCATACAAATCATTAATCTTTTGCTCAGCAAGCGCGTCTGTCTGTAGCTCATCAACTTTTACCAATATGTGACGAGTACGCCACTGCGGTATCAGCATGGTGTCGCTGGCTTTTTTGTCAGCAAGTTTAATGATATCGATACCTTCAGGCGTTATTAATGGTGCGCTGACCGCGCCAACCTCAAGTTTGGTAATCTCACTTGATAGCTCTGTAGGTAGAGACGCGGCTTTATGAAAGCCCATATCGCCACCTTGTAGCGGAATAGGATAGTTGCCTTGGCTAGCAGCGACCGCTTCAGCGACATCAACGTTTGGTGCAAGCAGGCGAGTACGCAGAGCTTCTGCTACCTTTAACGCCTCATTGCGTTGGGCTTCTGATAGTCGGCTGTAGTCATCCATGTAAGGCACTCGTACATGAATCGTTTGATACTCACTCTGGTTTAAGCGCTTGGCTTCAGGCGAGGCCAAAAATGCATCAATATCTTGTTCGCTAATGCGCACGCGGTTACCGATTTGGCGCTGTTGCAAGGCTTGAATGGCTGCATCTTCGATTAATTGCGCACGTAGCGCCGCATAGCTACCAGGTTTTGCTGCGTCCAAACGCTGTTGCAAAGCTGAGATGCTCGTCAGCCCTTCTGCTTGAGCGATTTGACTAAGGCGTTGATTGATAGCCGCTTCATCAGGGTTTAAACCGACGCGCTTGACCATAGATAGTTGTAACTCACGCAATATGAGCGCATTTAACACCTCAGACTGTAGTTGTGCTGAGTTTGCTATTGGCTCACCAGCCGCTTGTGCACGTGCTTGTGCTTGGGTGATAGCATCGATCAAATCACTCTTTAAGATAGCATTTTCATTGACTAAAGCAATAATACCGTCGGTGCTATTGGCTGGCGTCAAACGATTGACGTTATTCTGCGCGGTCACGGCATTTGCTTGAGGCGCTTGTGCTTTTGCAGGTTTAACGGTGGCAGCTTGGGCGCTCAATGTAAGCGCAAGACTGGCACTCATAGATAGCAATACAGCACGGCTGGTTTGACGTAAAGAAAAAAATCTCATGATGCTCCTCATCAATGTCATCGCATCGGATGGTAGTTGGTCAACGCTGTTTAATACTTTTAACAGTCAAATATTAGACAGGGTTGACCATAATAGGGTTACAAACTGGGTTATGAAATATATAGTAAAAATATTTATACAAGCACGGTATTAATCTTTCCAAGCAGTCTGGACAGGTTCAAAGCCCAAAATTTTATCAGAGAGTAAGCGAGTCAGGCGGCTGCTACCACTACCCAGACCATTCAATCTAATCTCTGCCATAATGGCTTGCGTTGGTTTGTCTTTGACATTTAAGTCATTATAGTAACGACGACCATAAACTGCAAAACCAAAGCAGCAATCTTCGTAATCAACACCGACCAACGAATCAAGAACTTTATCACGATTGTAATCGTATTGACCTTGAGCCAAAATTCGCCAGCTGTTATTGATTGGAAAGACAGCCGATGCGGTAAAAGCAGAGAGTGGCAGCTGATCGGTGTTTTCATCACGTTGACGTTTGACAAATCCAACATTAAACAAGCTGTTGTCAGACGGCTGATAACGCAGCTCAGTCGTAATATAATTTAAATCATAATCATTGGTCAGTGCGCCACTAACATCAACCCAAAAATTGTTGTAAGGCTGCGTGCTGGTATCCCAAACCATCCCTGAAGATGAAGAGGTGAAGACAGGTTGCTGATCATCAAGCGTAACACGTCCATTATCGATATAAAACTGCTCTGCAATGCTACCATCAAAACGTGTCACACCCGTTGCGTCGATGTAACGATAATTGATACCAGGAGTAAGCGAATGCAAATCTTGCAAGCGATCATGCCCTAAGAACCAACTGTCAGAGAACAGCTGTTCATAGTTAATAGAGGCAATACGCGTATTAAAGTTCGGAATATCGTTTTGGTCTTCATATGGCGAGTAGGTGTATTTCAATCGCGGACTAAGCAAGCGATAGCCACCCATGGTATCGTCGAATGCGCCAAAAGGCGAGCCTGCTTGATAGAAATTCAGACCTGCATCGATACTGGCTTGCGGTACAAATACCGACTGGCTACCGTCTTTATCACTCAACTGGTTGTCGGCTAAGCTATCCTCATCATAAGAGGTATAGAGATGTTGCAAGCTCAGTTTGGGCTTGATATAACCCCAAGATTTTTCCATTGGATAAACGGCGCTGAGTTTATTATAAATTCGCCCGCCACTTTTTTCATTCTCAGAGCCATCGTCGATGGATTTTTTGAAATAAGCGGAATCGTGTACACCAGTGATATCGAAGCTCTTCGCCCAAGGCAGTCGATAATCGAGCTTGAGCTGCGGCAATCTTGAGTAAGGCTTATCTTTATCTTCTAAGGGTTTACCATTACTGGTAAAAGCGTCTAGAGTTTGAAAGGTTTCTACCTTCAATTCACCATCAACATAGTCATTATAATAATTGACACGCGCACGGCGTGGTAAGTTTATGGTGCTGTCTGATAGACCCAGCGTATCAAAATCATTGAGGTAGTCTGAATCTGACACATAGCTGTATTTTGCATCACCGCTTAAGCGTGGAATGCTCTTAGATGACCAATAATGATCATAAAAGAAGCTAGAGCGGTCTTCGTCGTTGTACTCTTTGTCATTAGGCAAATATGAACCATTAAAAATACCTTCGCCATAACTTTCGGTCAGATAGCGAAACTCGCCTGACACCATAGGATTGCGATCGGTATAAATATGGGTATTGAGTGTGGCATCATAATTGGGTGCCAAATTGAAATAGTAGGGTATATCAACCTCAAGACCGCTTTCACTACTGATGCTGGCATTCGGCAATAAAAAACCACTGGTGCGACGATTATCAATCGGAAAGTTGAAATAAGGCAAATAGAACACAGGCACGTCAGCGATACGGAAAGTAGTGTTATAGGCTTCGCCGCGACCTGTATCGGTATCTAAATCAATGCTTTTGGCATCAAACTGCCATTTACGATTGGTTGGTGGACAGGTACTAAACATGACATCATCTAGCTCATATTGACTGTCATTTGGTCTGTTCAAGCGCTTGGCATAACCATGAGCTTGCAGTTCTACACTAGCAAAAGCCACATCATTGGCTGTCGACTGCCCAGTTTCAGTATTATAATTTAAACTATCGGCAACCCCAATAAGCCCGCCTTTTGATGCTTTTTCAGTGAAATTGGCTTGGGGGTTATTCGATGAGCGGTTTGGCGCATTGCTATCTAGTGCGTTGCTAGGTGATACTTGCTGACCTGTCGCTTGGTCAGTAAACATGACTTTACCTTGAGCTGCGGCAATGCCATTGCTCAAATCTAACAAGACTTTTTCTGCTTCTATCTGCTGGGTACCCTGATTGATGATGACATTGCCCGACAGCTCTGCATAGTCGACATTGTCGTAATAACCATAATCTGATTCTGAAAACAGCGGCGCTTGATTATTCGGAAGACCATTTAAGTTTGGCGCAGGCTGTCCATTGGTTGCTCCCGCCTCATTGACCGCGCGTTGATAGTTAGGGTTGCTCTTTGGATAAACCCATTGACCTTCGCAGCGTTGGGCGCTATCTACGGCATTCGGTAATAACTGTAAGTTTTTACCCACTTTTGGAATGGTTTGCGGAATAGGTGTTAGCTCGTTTTGAATGACATCTTGGTTAGCATTATCGCTATTGTTTAACGTTGAGGCGTCTGTATCGGGTGTCAGCTCATAAAATTCTGCTAAACGCAGCAGACTATCTTGAATACTTTCATCACTCACATCAACTTTACCAGTCTTCTGTGCGGCTTTAGGTGCAGTGGTTTCAGTAAGCTGAGCAGTGCTATTGTTTTGAGTAGTCGCAATCGTATCTGCTGCTGGTACAAAACCTTTATTATCACTCTCATTAATGGCGGTAATTTCTAGAGGGCGGTTGTCTAAGGTGCTTTCATTAATAGCAAGCTCATTAGATATGCTGTCGTTAAAGGTGCTTTCACTAAAGGTGCTTTCATTAAAAGTATTGTCAAAACTACTATCTGACGCATTGTTATCCGTAGCAGCCTTTTGAGACGTATTACGCTGAAAGTCAGTTTTTTGATTATTGCTATTTTGATAGCGGATATCGTTATAGTTGCTGTCTTTTTGGACACTACTGCGATTGGCATCAGGTGTAACATCAGAGACATAACGGGTGCTACTGTCAGTGATTAGCGACTCAGTTTGCTGTGTGTCAGCATTGCTGGGCGCAGCACTAACGGTTAGGCTGGACAAGCCTAAGGCACCAAATAAGATCAAACGGATGCTTTGGTAAAGCGGAGAATATAACAAGGGCACACCTATGATTGCAGAGCCTATTGAATTGCGATACTGAATTTAGTAACCATATTATTAATCATGTATGGCGGTTAATAAACGACTAAAAAATCACTGATTGATAATGCTATCTTAAGAATTTGGCTGTTTTACATATAATGACGACTAATCATAGTCAAAAAAAACCAAATCAGCTACACTATTTACCAAAATTTATAATATAGCCGAGCTGTTTTTTGAATGGTTGCTGAGGTTATGCTCAGCGCTAGATGTCGAATGATATCCCAATACGCCTGCTACCGCAGTTTTTTTGGCTCAAGACGTCGCTATTTTAACAAGGTTTTGCCTGACTTATCACTACTTTAATTGTTTATGACTTATATTTAACCTGCGATGCCCATTATGACTGATAAAATACTTTTAGAGCCTAATATGATCGATAACAAACTCAATAGCCGTCTACAACAATTAGAGAGCTGGTTGCAGCAAGTATTTGCTGGCCAAGCGTTCCAACTCGATAGTCTACCCGGTGACGCAAGTGCTCGCCAATACCATAGAATCCAGCTGTCAGACAGTAATGGCATGACAGTCGCACATTATATTGTCATGGATTCGGCGGACGAACAAGACGCCATGCGCCAGTTTATAAACGTGACTAAGCTGATGGCACCGGCTATCAATGTGCCGACGCTCATTGCGCAAGACGTGACGAAAGGATTCTTGGTGTTACAGGATTTTGGTGCGATAGAGTTCGCCCATCTGCTCGTTGATGCGACGCCTGCGCAGATAGATGAGCATTATCAGTTGGCAATGCAGACGTTGGTCGCGCTACAGACCGTGCCAGTTGAAACAGCCAAGTCGCAACATCAATTGCCAGATTATGATACCGCGTTATTAGATCGTGAGATGGATTTATTTAGCGATTGGTTTATACCTTATATCGGTGTCGAGCTTGATAAAGCATTATGGAATACTTTAAAAGAAGCCTTAATAAAAGAGATTTTGCAGCAACCACAAGTCATCGTCCATCGTGACTATCACAGTCGCAATTTGATGCAAGACCAAGCGGATAGCTCGCGTTTAGGCGTGATTGACTTTCAAGACGCCGTCATCGGCTCTTATACCTATGATTTGGTGTCATTGCTGCGAGATGCTTATGTAGAATGGCCAGAGAGCCAAGTCTCTGCATGGCTTAATGATTTTTGGCGGTTGCAAAAGCAGGCAGGCTTGACCACGGCAGATAGCATAGAGCAGCTCGAAAACGATATGAATGTCATGGGCGTGCAGCGACATTTAAAAGTGTTGGGGATTTTTATTCGCTTGTCTGAGCGAGATGGCAAAGACCGCTATTTGGCGGATATTCCTAAGGTGATGCGTGATTTAATGTTTGAATTAGAATGGTTAGAGGCGCACGGTAGACCGCATATGCAACGAGCAGTAGCGCCGTTTAATGAGAGTCTCAGGGATAATATACTGCCAGCTTATCAGAGTAAGTTTGTACAGCAATATATTTAGGGTGAATCACTTGCGAGCTTCATTTGACGCGAATGCTCATTTGATAAGTTACGTTAAAACATTAGTAAATTTTAATCTGAATGTATAATCCAATAAAATAAGAAAAGGAGTGCACATGTCTGAGATTGACCGAGCAATGATTACCCAAGCAATGATTTTGGCTGCTGGTAAGGGCACGCGTCTGCGTCCGTTAACACTGGATACACCCAAACCTCTGGTGGAGGTGGGTGGGCAACCGCTTATCGTCTGGCACATTAAAGCGCTACAAGCAGCTGGTATCACTGATATCACCATTAATGCATCATGGCTGGCTGATAAGCTGATGGATACGCTGGGTGATGGCAGTCAGTATGGTGTTAAATTGCATTGGTCAGTAGAGGATGATGAGCCTCTAGAGACCGCAGGTGGTATTTTTCAAGCGTTACAAACTGGCAAGCTGCGCGATGAGCCATTTATCTTAGTGAACTCAGATGTATGGACGACCTATGATTTTGCGCAATTGCGAGATTATAAGCTTGGCGCTGATCAGCGCGCACATCTGTTATTGATTGACAATCCAGAGCATAATAACGGCGGTGATTTTGCGATTAATAATGGTTTAGCCAGCGAGCAGCCGATTGGTGATGCAGACAAATACACCTTTGCTGGCATTAGTGTGATGTCACCACGATTGGTCGATGGGTTGGTATCAGGTCAGCCAGCGGCGTTGGCACCATTGCTCAAGCAAGCGATGATAAAGTTCCAAATCACGGCTGAAATCATTTCTGATAATTGGATCGATGTGGGCACGCCTGAACGCTTAGCGCAGGTAAATGAATTTATCAAAAGCAACGGTGTCGATCACCATCAAGGCGCTTAGATTATGGCGTTTAGACTATGGTATTTATAATAAAGGGCTTAGATTAAGATGCCTAATTATTACCAATCTTACATAAGTAGTCGTATAAAAAAGCAGCGTCGATTCATCGACGCTGCTTTTTTATATGATATAGCCATGGCTAAGTGGGCTGTAAATGACTGCTAGATACCCATAGCCAACTTAATTAATTGAGCAATCGTAAAAATAACTGCAAACCCTGCTATATATAGCCCAATGAACCATGCCCATTGTGACTGTTTCTTACTGAGCTTCTTCATGCTCGCCTCCTACTACGTGTTAATACGCTTTAAAAAGTGTAGCCACTGCTCATATTTGCAGTAGCCACATTTTTATATCCTTTGTTTACCCTTAGTACATATGCTCATGTCCAGTTTTACCTTTAAAGGTGTAGTAGGCAAAAGCGGTATAACTCAGGATAATCGGTAGCATTATGACGGCACCAACTAACATAAAGGATAGTGAGGTGTCAGCTGCGGCTGCCTCATAAATCGTCATCTGATACGGCACGATATATGGGAACATGGCGAAACAAACCCCGATATAGCCCATCAAAAACAGTGCCACAGTCAATAAGAAAGGACGATATTCGCGCTCGCCACTTAAGTCTTTACGCATCAAGAAAAATAATAGTAAAACTATAATTGGCATAGGTGCTAGATATAATAGACCTGGAAAGCCAAACCAGCCTTCGAGGGCATTAATGTCTGAAAAATACATAAACGCTGTGACGACGATCATTGCCACTACTAAAGCAGACAGCATCCAGCCAGACACTTTGCGTGCCCAGACTTGTAGGGTATGCTCAGTTTTGATAATGAGCCATGTAGAGCCAAGCAAGGCGTAACCGATAATCATGGCAAAGCCGCACACAATCGAGAAAGGTGTTAACCAATCAAATGGCCCACCAGTATAGAGACGGTTGCTTGCCTCAAGACCTTGTACAAGCGCCCCAAGCATAATACCTTGAGAGAATGTAGCAACGACTGAACCAACAAAAAAGAAAGTGTCCCATACGTGACGACGTGACGATGCTTTGAAGCGAAATTCAAATGCCACACCGCGCATTATTAGACCGAATAGCATAAAAGTAACAGGCAGATAAAGCCCTGTCATAATGATGCCATAAGCCACTGGGAAAGCAGCGAACAAGCCGCCACCGCCCAATACTAGCCAAGTCTCGTTACCATCCCAAAACGGGGCAATAGAGTTCATAATGCGGCTACGGTTTTTATCTGAGCCAGCAAAGGGAAACAAGATACCGCAGCCCAAATCAAAGCCATCAAGCAATACATAGATAAAGACGGATAGAGCGATCAGTCCGCCCCAAATTAAAGGTAAGTCTAATACATCACCGTAGTTAAACATTAGCGTAACCCTCCATCATCGACGTCGTTTGCAGCAGTATCTATATCTTCTTCAGTGCTCTTAGCAGGATTGCTATCGCCACTGAGCGCACGACCTTGGCTTTCGGTCACTGAGTGCTCATAGAAGTTATCATCGGCAGGATCTTCATACGGTTTTGGCCCTTGAGCGATCAAGCGTAGAATATAAAAACTGCCTGCACCGAAGACAAATATATAGAGGACAATAAAACCAATCAACGTGGTTGCCACTTGCTGTGCTGCGAGCGGTGACATACTTTCTGCGGTGCGTATCACACCATATACAGTCCATGGTTGACGTCCTGTCTCGGTCACAAACCAGCCCGCCAATAATGCGATAAAGCCAAGTGGCGTCATCATCATCCAAGCACGGTGGAACCAGACACTTTCGGGACTATATTGCTGTTTTTTAAAGTATTTATAGAGACTAAATAAGCCGACCAGCACCATTAACATGCCAATACCAACCATGATGCGAAATGCCCAGAATACAATCATCACCGGTGGTTGGTCTTCAGGTGCCCAGTTTTTTAGACCTTTTACTTCCCCATCTAACGAATGGGTAAGAATCAAGCCTGAAACATAGGGGATGCTTATTTCATATTTATTGGTTTGGTTTTCTTGGTCAGGAATAGCAAATAGGCGTAACGCTGCACCGCGCTCATCCTCCCAAATACCTTCCATCGCTGCGACTTTGGCTGGCTGATGCTCTAAAGTATTTAGACCATGCTCATCGCCAATCAATACTTGAGCAGGTGCGACAAATATCGCCATAATCATGGCCATACCTAGCATGACACGACCATGTTGACGGTGTTCGGTGTGTTTTTTGGATTGAATATAATAAGCACCAACCCCGCCAATGACAAAGGCAGTCGTCAAGAATGCCGCTGTCATCATATGAGCATAGCGGTAAGGGAATGAAGGGCTAAAGATGATCTCAAGCCAGTTGGTAGGATATAAAAGACCATCTGCGCCCATCATAAAGCCTTGCGGCGTCTGCATAAAGCTGTTGGCGGCTAAAATCCAAAAGCCTGAAATCAGTGTACCAATGGCGACAATGGCAGTGGAAGCAAAGTGCATACGTTTGCTCACGCGCCCCCAACCAAACAGCATAATACCTAAAAAGGATGCTTCTAAGAAAAACGCGGTCAATACTTCGTAGGCGAGTAGTGGCCCCAAGACGTTACCGGCTTTGTCAGAAAATACCGCCCAGTTAGTACCGAACTGGTAGGACATTACTACACCAGATACCACGCCTAAGCCGAAAACAACGGCGAATATCTTGACCCAGTGTTTATAAACTTCAGCATAAATTGGCTCGCCTGTTTTGAGCCAACGGAATTCAAGCACCGTTAACCAGCTGGCAAGTCCGATAGAAAACGCGGGAAAAACAATATGAAACGAGATAACAAAAGCGAATTGGATACGCGCGAGCATCAGCGCATCGAGCTGGTCAATCATAAACGTAGCGAACATAAACGGTTACCCTTATCTGTTAGCTGAATAGCGCTGGCTTCCATAAAACGCTCAAGTAACTGCCCGCAATCGTCTATAGATTAAGGTAAAAAGTAGTACGGGCAATGGCTCAGTGTTGATTAGCGAGCAATCTTAGGGATAGAGTGCGGCTAAGCTAACGACTGTTTAGCTGAATTAAGTAATTTATATCCCTATAAATTAATACATTACTGTCAGGTGCTGTCAATATATTATGCGCTTCCCTCGATACACACGCAAGCTGCGCAACAGATTGGTCGCATACCTGATAGTCATTAAAAACTGCTGAGATAAACCCAGATATATCAGACTAATCGCTTGGGAAAACAAGGTGTTATCAAGTTTACCTTAATAACAGTAATGTTTTATTTTTGTCCTAGTATAGGCACAAATATCCAACAGAGTACAAAGTTGCAAAGCCATCTGCTTTACTCTTAATTTTAAAGTGCAAAGACCAGTGCAGTGCTATATGACATAAGCAATCATTATTCCTGCAATTGTTTATGTAAAATCTGGCGTAATGTCAAAATAGTTTGCGGGTTAGTTTGAATGCTATGACCACCGCTGATAATCGTCTCAGAAGCCGCGCCATCGAGATGAGCGCTGGTATAAGGAACAATACCATCTGATAAACGTTCAGTTAGTGCCTGGCTGATATCTTCATTGACGGTGACGGCTGCAACCAGTGGTTGGGCAGAGAGCTTTGAGCTATCAGAAGGGCTACTTGTACCGACTGTTTCATTTTCAATGTCTTCTTCTACTGCTTGCGATAAATCAACCTTTGCACCGGCTGGCTGCATTTGCGCCAGTCCTTTAGTAATATCGGCATCATTATTGGCAATGATAGAGTGATAGGTCACACGAACATTGATGGTGATGTCTTTCGTCAGCTGTATAAAAGAGGATTTGTCGCTCAGCTGACTTGCGCCATTTTGTAAATATAACGCACCCAAAGGATTTTGTGCCAAATCACCTTGCGTGGCAATGGTGGCTAAGTTGTCCGTGACAGTTTTTACCAAACCAACTGGCAAATAGACAATACGGCGCAGTGCCCGAGTGAACCAGCGATCTGCATAGTCAGTACCACGAAAAGGCGCTGATAAAAAGACAGCCGTATCTACTTGTGGTAAGGCTTTTAGCTCAAAGCGTTCTTTTAGCTGATCTTCGCCAAATGATGCTTTAAGTGCGTCACGAATCTTACGTTTTTCACTATCAGACAGCACATTTTGATCGTCTAGTCGATCTAGGTCATCGACTAAGTTCTCATCAGATAACATCATGCGGGCGATAATGGCACCCATACTATGACTGATAATCACGCTGTTTTTGCTGGCGCGATTTTGTCCTTTAGGATCAGTTTGCTTGTAGGTGCTGTTGATTAACTGTTGTATTTGATAACGGTTTTCTAAAATGGGCAAATTGGTTGGATAGAATATCTGCCACACTTGATAGTTATCACGCAACTTATCGTCGTTGAGAATATCGTTGGTTAAATTGACCCAAGTGGCAGGGCTAGAAGCCAAACCATGCAGCATAATCAGGACACGCTTATTGGGATCATAAGGCTCAAGCATGAATAATTTGGGCAGTCTGGCCTCTGGCTGGCGAGTGATTAAATTGAGATAACCGACACCATCTAGCTGGTTCTCTGACAGCCACAAGCCATAACCTGCAGAAAAGTTAGCCGCCAGTGGATAGTCACTATTAAGGATATTAATGCTTTCGCTTTGGTATGGGTTGTATAAATGAATATCGAGCTGGCGACTGCTTAGTACATCCAGCACACTATCGCCGCTTGGTTCAATCAATCCTGTTAGCAGCAAATGTCCAGTAGGGTAGATACGCGAACTTGGCTTGCTCTCATCTGTGTCTCCATCTTTCTCATTGGCCAATCGACCTGACAATGATGACACTAATAATTGGCGAATAGTGGTGGTATAGCGGTCATCCAGTGAGGCCACCAAGCTGATACCTAAGCCTGGACGTTTGCTGATTGAGTTAAGCCCAGAGAGGCGTAATTCGTAAGTAGAAACCAAGTCTGCTAGTGCAGAGGTCTGCTTATGTGCATTTTGCAAATAGTTATTTTCATTAGGCAAATAAACACCAAGATCATAATCATCAATTTGTATTTTCATGACGTTGACTTGATCGGTAGGTTTGCCCTTGAGCGGTGAGTAATTGGCAATCGCGGCTTGGTTACTGTCATTAAGATGGCTAGCGGATGTGGGCAAATAATCTACTTTGGTGCCGCCCATCAACTTATTTGAGCCGTTGGTTGATCTATAAAGCTGGGTTATCACATCATTACTGGCGGCATTATAGATGTCTTGGGTCTGAATATCGGTGTCATTTGGAATACGATTCTGTGCCTGAGAGGGGCTTTTGTCTTGATCTGCGCCCTCAAAGTCATGCATCAAACTGTCATAAAATAAATAGGTATAACTGGATTTGATAGCATCGAATAGCCGCTCTTGATAACCTGTTAGACAGCGATTGGTATTTTCTTGCTGGACTTTAGCTTCTGTATCTTCTAAAGGTGCGTTGGCATAATAAGGATCAAGTGGCGGGCGAGCCAGCGCATTGCGGCAGTCCTGAGAGGCAGAAAGCTGTCGCGCTTTTGCGTAGTGTAACTCTGCAAAAACTGCCAAAGCAGGACGGTAGTGTTCATTCAAAATACTGTCAGTAAGCTGAGTGAGGCATAAATCAAACTGCTGCATACAGGCTTGCTCATTGAGCCCTGCCGATAAGAGCGCTGATGCCGTGTCACTGCTTAATTTTTTGGTAGTGACGATATTACCGCGCTGCGCAGTAATCGTCTTCGCTGACGCTTGCTTATTCACTGATACCGTACTGCACGCAGGTAGTAATGCTACCGCGGCTATCAAGGCGACTGATGTGATCGAAAATGGGGTTTTCTTAGCATGCGTCACCATATTTTTGATAGGGCTAGCGAAAGTCATAGGTGAGTCCAGTTAGTCGTAAAAGCATGATTGAGTCAGTAATTTATAAGAAGAAGTGTAGCGTAACTTTTCGCATTAAACTATTTTATTTAAATTTCAAAAATACGGTTTAAACTTCGATAATTGAATCGAACACGCATTTAAATAAGGTAGACAGCAAGTTGGATTCAATGGAGTTTTGCTAGACATAAAAAAGCCCCTGACTCTATATTGAAGTAATTTCTATATAAAGTCAGGGGCTTAGTCGAGTCAATCTAGCTTATGGAGCAATCATGGAATTTGGTGAACTTACTTAATGACATTTAAACACCCAATCAATGTTAAGCACTAGGCTTAACATTGATGTCAGGCGCAGGTATATCCCAAATGTAGAATTTACCCTCTTCAATAAGTTTGATTTGCTGACGAATGATGTCATTGTTAGGGTTTTTCTGTTCAAGACGACGTAAGCGCTCTAGTGCGTTATCGCGGCGATCACTTAACAAGTCTGACTGCGCCAAGCTTTGCTCTGCTTCGGTATAGCCAAGAGACACTGCGCGGTCTAGGTATTTTTGACCTTCTTTGAAGCCGCCGCCTTCTGACAACATCATGCCATATAAGAAGTTGGCTTCGCCGCTATCAGGCTGCAGTTTAATGGCACGGTCAACATATTTTCCACCACGTATCGTATAGTCTGATCCCAAATCTAAGTTACGTCCCATGCCATTGAGTTTAGCGGCACGAATCAATACATCATAAGAGGCATTTGGTGATTCAGCATAAGGCTGTATCCATTCAGCCAATACTTTGATTTTTTCACGCGTATAATGGCGCTGTGAGCGGTTAGGGAAGTTTGGTGGGTAATGACGGGCATTAGGTGAGACGTCTTCGATGAAATCATCAAGCAAGCTCACGTCTAGCTTATCGTTGTTATTACCGTTTTGCTGAGGAATCAACACAGTCGGTACAAAGCTTACGTCTGACAATTGCACTTGCGGCGTTGGTATATTGGCAAGCTGACCACTACGCAGGTCGACACCAGTAGCGGTCAATGGACCAGGCTCATAAACTCGAGTGGTGCCAGTGAACTCAGGTATTTTTGGTGCTGGTACAACATCTTGTGGTTGCAATGTACTCATTGGCGCACGATACGGCTGAGCATTATTTGGCAAAGGAGCGCTTTGTGGAACGCTACTGCTTTGAAGGTCAGTTGGTTGAGTATTGGCTGTCACTGCCGCAGTCGGTGAAGTTGATGGAGTACCCTCTTGTGCTGTACTAGCCGCAGTCGGTCGAGCAAGGCGAATCACACGTTTGCTAGAATCCATAGCGCTAGGCACCGATGTGGCAGCAGTATCGGTCTTTGCAGCATCTGTTGCTGCATTGGTTTCTGCCGCATTGACAGGCGCTGATAATAGCATGGCACAAGCTGTTGCCAGTGCTGTCAGAGTTGCCAGTTTAGGCGACTTGCTAGACGAACGGGCAGAGAGAGTCGATTGGTTGATGGCTTTCATAAAAATCGTTACCTTAGTTTATTTAGTTGTTATTTAGCAATTGAATGGTTATTAGCTCATGTCTTTGCGGCAAAATCATACAAATTTTTAATACCCTAACAAATTCAGCTGAGCGCTATCAGTAGTAGGATTGTTAATAGTAACGCGATAGCGTGTACGTCATGCCAGCGACAGCAGGGTAAATGAGAGCAATATCAATAATAAAGCGCACTGCACTTACCATCACAACACACTTATCATCACAACCTATCGCTCAAAATCTGCTATCACAGATGGCAATTACAAGTGATATGCCGTGGCTTTCATGCGATTGGCCATCCAGCGCATAGTATGACGTACAGGCGGTGATAACGCTGCGCCGCCACTTGCTAATGCCAGCTCACGATGATGCAACTCTTCAATATCCATTTGCGCCAGTATCTCTTTCGAGCGTTTATCGTGCTCTGGTAATTGGGTGATATGGTCTTGTAAATGTTCGCTGACTTGAGCTTCTGTCTCTGCGACGAATCCCAAGCTAAATTCATTAGAGATGGCACCCGCGACTGCGCCAAGACCGAAAGACATGCCATACCATAATGGCGTAAAGACACTGGCATGACTGCCAAGCTCGTCTAATCGCGTCTCGCACCAGACCAGATGATCGACCTCTTCTTCGGCTGATTGTTGCATGGCTTGCTTGACGCCATTGTCTTTGGCGGCAAATGCTTGACCATGATACAGACCTTGCGCGCATACTTCACCAGTATGATTGATACGCATCAATCCGGCAACATGTCGCGCCTCGGTGATAGTGAGCTCAGGAATCTCGTCACTGCTGACTGGTAGTGGACGAGTGCTAGGGTTTGAATGTGGTACGACAGCTCGTAATGCCTTATCGACCCCAAGTAATAATTGGTCGACTTTGGATAAGGGACGCAGGGTCATGATTCACTCCTGATGGCTTAAATACGATCAAAAAATTAAACTTATCTGTTCTGCTAAAAACATTATCCGTTATTTCTAAAATAATGATAGTGATTAACGCATAGGTATTACTATAGCAAACAATCCAAATTATCAGCATCAATATTATCCATTTGATAACACACCGATTGCTATAGCAGCATGTCAATCTTACTTATGGAGCCACTTCATCGTGCGTTTGGATGACTGCATTTTTAATATGCTTATTGAGTTTACTGTATAAAAAGGCACCGAAGGCAATGTTTATGAGTCCTGTCACTAAAAATAGCTGAGGTAAATTGAATCCCAAAGCGTTCAAGATAACGATAGAGAAAATCGCTGAGGTGACCATAAATATCGCGTTAAAGATATTGTTGGCACCAACGACACGCGCGCGGTGGCTCTTGGGTGCATAGGCTTGCATAGAGGCATATAACGGTACGATGTATAAACCGCCGCTAAAGCCCAAAAAGAATAAATCAGCAAACACGCGCCAGCTGCCACTCACCGCAAATAACTCACTGATGCCAAACAGAGTCGCATTATTTACATTGATGTTGAGACTTGACAGTGAAAAATACAAATCAATCGCAAAAATACTTAAGCCCGCGATACCAAAGGGCAAAAGACGCAAGCTGACTTGGTTTTTGGTTAATGATTTGCATAATAATGAGCCAATCGACACACCAACAGAAAACAAGGTTAATAGGAAAATAACCACTGATTCATCACCATGTAAGATGACCTTGCTGAATTCTGGCGTTTGGGTCAAAAACGTCGCGCCATAAAACCAAAACCAGCTATTACCAAGGATGACAAAGAACAAAAAAGGCAATGAATATAAGTAGCGCACCGTCGCCACACTAGTGGTCACAATGTTCCAGTTGATTTTTAGGTTTGGCTGCATCGCTGGCATGTGGGGTATTAATCGTGCGACAAAATAACCCAATACGGCGATGACCAATACTGTCACACTTATCCAATAGAGCGGCTGTGCTATCTGGGTTAAAACGCCCGCGATAATCATACCGAGCAAGATCGCTAACGACGTCCCCATTTGAAACAAACCATTAGCACCAACCAATTCATCTTCTTTCATCGCTTGTGGTAAGTAGGCGTATTTAATAGGTCCGAAAAAAGTAGATTGAGTGCCCATGAGAAACAACGCAACAAATAATAATGCATACCACTCAAACACGAACCCTACTGCCGCAATTATCATAATTACGAACTCAAGCAGCTTAATCAATCGTGTGAGTTTTGATTTTTCGAATTTATCCGCGATTTGTCCTGCCAGTGCAGAAAACAAAAAATAAGGTAAAATAAACAACATCGCGGCCAAGTTGTTCAAAATACTGACTTCCATGCCTAACTGACTCGCAGCGGTGTAAGTCAAAACCAGTATGAGTGCTTGCTTAAAAATATTGTCATTAAACGCGCCCAAAAACTGGGTAAAAAACATGGCGCTAAAACGGCGGTGCTTAAATAATTGAAACTGATTGGCCATGAAAATTCCTACAGACGGGTCGCGGTTGCTAGATCAAAGAAAAGCGCTGAATACCGCTTTTAAAGTGAAAGTAATTATCGATATAATTATTAACAGTATCAAAAACTTATCGAAATATAGCATAGGTTTTATCAATATTAAGCCGTATAATAGCAAGGCTTTGGTAAAAATACATGCGCTCGACGCTATGATTTCATAATTATCTAAGTTATGATTTGTAAATTTTGCATGGTTGCGTCGCGAGGTGTGAGTGATGGCAAAGGCTTGCTACCACTCACGCATGTCCATATCTTGATAAAAACATGGTGCTAATCTGACACCAAGGTTTGCGTTATAAACGGTCATTATCCAAAGCAAGACAGTAAACCATAATTCAGCCAACTGCTATAAGTTTATTCACCGGTAAGACTAGGCGATTGTTATCGTTCATAATATTGTGCCGCGTGAGGTGATAGGAAATACACATGAAACACCAGCCTTCAACGCTTGCGCGCAATGTATCGATGATGCAGTGTGATACGGATAATGTTCGAGAGGATATTGAAATTCAAGATTTTCAGAGTGACCGTTTTCAAAAAACACGTCGTGCAGCAGCTATGGCAACTCATGGCAATGCGCCGCGCATTCATTTTACGCGCTCAGCACTTTTCACTGCGCTAGCGACTAGCCTGGTGGGTTTCGGTATGGCACCTGCTGCATTGGCTGATACCACAAATAATGTCAGTTCTCCTAAACCACCTACGAGCAATCAAATAGCTGTCGATCAATCAAACATTCAACCAACCAGTACTCAATCAACCAGCACTCAATCGACCACACTGTCAGATGATGATACTCAGCTTGATATCGCTTTGGATGCATTGCGCCTAAAAAAGGCAGTAGAGCAGGGCATTATCGATCAGTCAGTATTGGATGAGTACAGTGAACAAAGTCTAGGCATTAAGAAGTCTGATGCTCAAGATAAAAGCGCTAAAAAACCAGCTGCTCAGTCTCAGGGTATGGCCAATTCTCAGGCAAATGCCATGGATAATATGGCTGGCGCAAATGATGCTCAGCTCGATCTTTCCAATAGCGCCAATGATGACTTGTTGCAACAAGCCGCAGCCATACAGCAGCAGGGTTATCAGATGATGACGCCCGAGGAGATTGATCGTGAGCTGGCTGCGATGGACATGCAGAATGCCCAAGATATTGATGACATCAATAATAGTACGGACGTTAATAGCAGTAACGTTAATAGTACCAACATTAATAACAATAACAATAACAATAATAATGATATCAGCAATAACGATCGCGATTTTGACGCGCCAATTGCTACATTAGATGATACAACCCCGCCTATTGGTTTAGATGTGGATTTGGATGCGACCAATCTGCCAACTCCTAACAACCTTGAGACACTTGGTAGGAATGAGAGCGCCGCTGAACGCGCACAGACGGCTGAAGTTATGTCGCGTCCGATCGATGTTAGCGACTCTGTCAGTAGTGGGCGCGTGGATGGAACCGGTACTTTCGATAATGAGATTGTTGCCAATGCCAGTGATGAGACCAATGAAGACGGTACAACGTCAGATATCATCAATCCTGATGACTACTTGCCAGACTATCAAGCGGACTCTCAGGGAATAAACCAGAGTATCGAACAAGCCAGTAAGCCCAAGCCAATGGCGCGTAATAAAGGCAATATCGTGAAACGCCTTTATAACCGTTTGTTCAATGCAGGTGTGATGGCATTACCACATGTAGATACCACAATTTATCTACGGCAGGCGACCGCTGAAGGTACTGTCAATGGTAAGCCAAAGCTCACCAAAGCGGATAATGACGTTCAGCCCATGAAAAACATCAAGGCTGCCCTTGATGATACGACGGTTCAGTCAGTTACCGATTTTACGGCCGCATTGCCACGCCTGCGCCAAACAGCATTAGAGGCAGCCCAAGCAGTGGGTTACTATGACATTACGTTACGCCTACGTCAGCGCAATGCTGACACGATCGATGTCATTATCGAAGAGTTGGGCGAGCCGGTACGTGTGGATAGCCGTATTGTTGAGATTCGCGGTGAAGGCGGTGAACAACCAGAATATATAGCACTTGAAAAAGACTTGCCGCCACAAGTCGGTGATATCTTCAATCACCGTGTTTATAAAGATAGCAAGGCGGCCCTTGAGTCGCTGAGTAATACTTATGGCTATTTTGATCAATATTGGCTCAACAAATCCGTTGATATTATCTTGCCAGATAATACAGCGGATGTGTCGCTGGTCTACAACACTGGTGATCGTTATGAGTTTGATGACGTTGTGTTTTTTACATACGATGAAGAAACCAACACCTTAACCCAAGATCCTGACAAGCTACCTGTTGAGTTGTCACTATTACAACAGTTGTTCGACTTTAAGTCCGGCGATCCTTTTTATCGTCCAGCGGTGACCGAGTTTAGCAATGACTTATCAGCGACTCGTTATTTTAATACGGTCAACGTTGAGTCGATATTGCCGCCAGATGAACGCAGTGAAGCCAGTACTTTGGCTTTTGATAACACGCCTACCAATAATAGCGGCACACTCGACGACGATATTAATAGTGATGGCGCCTTAGACATTGCGGGCAATAATGGTGCTGAAAGCTCAGCTGCTTCTAATAGTAGCCGTGTTAATCAAGACAATAACGCTGATGATGGTGATGAAAATAACGCAGAGAGTGAGGGTAATACGACTGCCAATAGCGGTGAAACAGTCAATCCCGCCGACATTGCGGCGATCGATTTTGAAGCTGATGCAGCAACACTTGATAAACTACAAGCTATCAAACAAAAAGCAGAGCGTTTGAGCCGCTTACCAAATGACCGTGTATTGGATGAAAAAGACCAAGAGGCGGACAATCTTTTGGGTAAAATAAGCGACGGCATCAGTAATATTGCGCAAAAAATATTCCCTGATGAAGAAAGCTTAATCACTGATGAAAACTTTGTACCACCAACGCTGGCTGGTCGAAAAACACCGCAACAAGTGGCAGAAAGTAAAAAAGTACCGTTGTATGTTTTTGTCTCTTCAAGTAAGCCGCGCGATGCCCAAGTAGGTCTTGGTTATGGCACAGATACCGGCGTGCGAGCGACGGCAAAAATAGACTATAATTTGCTCAATCGTAAAGGCTATCAAGCCGGTGCAGAGACCGAAGTTTCCAGAATTACTAAAAACGTCGCTGTTTATGCCAGTCGACCTTGGAAACATCCACTTAACGATAAATTAGATGCGCGTCTTACCTATGAAGAAGAGGTCATCGACCAAGGTGAAGGCAACTTCGATCTCTCTACTACGACGCTAAAAGCAGCATTGGCGCGTAATATTCGCCGTGACAGTGGCTGGAATCGCAGTTACTCTGTGAATTACCGTTTAGATGAGCTAGAGACTGGGGTCGATGAGACAGAGTTGGACGACCTACCTATCCGCTTTACTTCCTCTAAGCCTAAGCAGCAAGCGCTGCTATTTGGTTATGGTATGAACAAAACCGACGTAGACAGCGTGACCAATCCGACTCGCGGTATGCGTCAGTATTACTCGCTTGAAGCAGGGGCTGATAAAGCCCTTAGCGACACTAATTTGGCAATCATTCGCGCAGGTGTCAGCGGCATTTATAGTTTTGGCGATGAGCAAAAGCATCAAGTGCTGGGCAGTCTGAATACAGGCTACATCTGGGCAGATGATTTTTATGATGTGCCTTATAAATTACGCTTCTTTGCGGGTGGTGACCAAAGTATTCGTGGTTATGACTATGAGAGCTTGTCACCGCTCGACAAGGGCTATTTGACTGGTGGGCAAGTGCTTGCGGTTGGTAGTGCAGAGTATAATTATGAATTTAAACCAGGATTCCGCGGGGCATTCTTCACTGATGTGGGTAATGCTTACGACAAAAACTTCGAGACTGAGACAAAGGTCGGCGTCGGTGTTGGTATCCGCTGGGCATCGCCAGTCGGTGTGGTACGAGTTGATGTGGCGGCTGGCGTAACAGAAGAAAGCATACCCGTTAGGCTGCATTTCTTTATTGGCTCGCCTTTATAGCCATGTAATCCAGTGGTGACATCATTTAGCGCGTATTGAACATTATTAAGTCGTCTCCGTTAGTGACATAGAGACAGGTTCAATACGCGCTATTAGCAATATCCGTTGTATTTCTTATTTATCGTGCCGATTGCCGGTGACCATTCTTTAACGTAGTTGAGTGTCATGCTGACAAAAAATACCCCGCCTAATAACGCACCAGATGAAGATCCAGCACAGCGTGACGCTCGTGCCGTCAGACGTTGGTATCCGCTGTCATTTTTGCTCAAATTACTCGTGCTTATTTTAATTGTGCTGGCCATCATGTTTGCCGTGTTTTTTTACGCAATGGGCACAGAGTCGGGTACGAAGTTTATATTAGAGAAAGTCAGTGCTGAGACGGGCATTGATTTTAAATATGGTCGCGGTAATTTACGTGATGGTATCTGGGTCACTGATATCGATATCAAGGCGACTGAAGACCTTGAAGTATTGGTTGATAAAGCTTACGTCAAGATAGGCTGGCGTGCCATATTTGCCAAAGAAGTGCATCTGCGTGATGCAGACATACAAACCATTGAGATTATCAATAACAAGCCACCAACGGGTGAGCCGTTCGATTATAAAACGTTACAGCTACCAGTGAACTTACGCTTTGATCACGCTAAAATAAAAAATATTACTTATAAACAAGTGACCAAAGAGCCCATCGTTGTGCAGGATATTGTTGCCCGTGATTTGACATGGGTCGGTAGCACGGTAACGGTTGGTCGCGGCGATTTACAATATGCTGATATCGTCAAAATCAGTGCCTTACAAGGTGAAATTGATTTACAAGGCGACTATCCGCTAGATTTAAGCGCGATTGCAGAAGTCAGTGCGCTAGAAAAAGCCTATGTTGACCCATTGAATATCACAGCAACAGGGACGCTAAAACGTACGGTTGGTAAGGTTCGTAGTCGCTACAATGACAGCGATGTGAGCGGTGATTTTGTTGTCCAAGGATTGGATCAGGATTCGCCTTTTCAGGCAAAATTGCAATGGGATGATATTTTGATCCCTTATGCTGAAAGCCAAAAAATTCGTTTGAAAAGTGGTACTGCTACCGCGACAGGGGTTATCTCTGAAATACGTCTGCGTATCAATACTGAGCTGACGGCTAAAGACATTCCGTCTGGCCACTATCAAGGTCGCGCCGTCATTGCAAACAGTCAGTTACGTATTGATCGCTTAGATGCTCAGGTGCCAGCTGGAAATTTAATTCTGCAAGGTATTTTAGATTGGCAAGACAGTTTTGATGCAAAAGTACGAGCGACAGGGAGCAATTTTGATATTCGCCGCGTTATTCCTGATGACTATGCTGATTTCAAAGCATATGCACCGCAAAAGCTGAATGGTCGACTGTCATTACATTATCAGCAGCAAAACAGCACTGGTAACATAGAGCTTGATGCAGATTTGCGTCAACGTGATGGCGAGCATGTGAATGCCAATATCGTCCAAGGCAAAACGTCAGCGAAGTCGACACAGGTAGCGCCTTGGTATATCGATGCCAAATGGCAAAACCTAATCCGCCGCGATGTGCCTAATATCGGTAATATTGATAGTCCGCGTGGACAGGCGGATGTCATCATTCGTGGCTCACGGTTATCAATAGATGCCAATGCAGTCATTAATGAATTGAATGCCGCTCCTAAAGGCAACTATGACGTGAGCGTGCGCAAAGCTGGGGATGTCATCGACATCAATCGCCTGAATTATAAAGGAGTCGTGGGCGACTTATCAGGTACTGGGCAGATTCAATTGGCAAATAAAAAGCGTCCGCTCACATGGCAGATAGATGCGCGTACCAATGGATTATTACCCAAACAGTATCGCAGTGATTTGCCGCTTGAGCGCCTAACCGGTAGTGTCAGCGCGCGTGGTCGTTTATTAACTATTACTAAAGGTGGCGTTAGTGGTCAGCGTCATATTATTAATTTAAAAAATACCGACTTGCAGGCGCAACTTGATGCGACTCAAGATGGCCGTGCTATTGGCATAACGGGTGCGGGTGATGCCAAAATCGATATCGTTGGTGGCGAGCTGTCTATGTTCGATGCGCGCTTCAAGGGACAAGTCGATACTGCAGATGTACCAAAAGGACGCCTATCTATTGATGCGGCTGGCACGCCAAAGTTTATCAGTATTCGTAAGCTCAATTACAACGGTGAAGCGGGCGCAGTGAATGCCAAGGGCGTCATCGATTTGCGTAAAAATATCGGCTGGACGATAGATGGTCGCTTTGATAAATTTAATTTGGGTTATTTCTTGCCCAATAATCCAGCGATTATCACAGGTGATCTAAAAACCAGTGGCGAGTGGCAAACTGCGCCTAAGAATAGTAAAAATGCCGCAGGCAAACTGCAACGTTTTGCGGTGAATTTCGATGGAGTGCTAGATGCTGAGCAATTGCCAGCGGGCAAGCTGACCATTGATGCCAGTGGTGATGATCAGCTGATTCGTATCAAGCGTTTCCGTCATGTGGGCGCGGCAGGCAGTATTGATGCTAAAGGGACGGTTGATGTACGTCAAGGCATTGCGTGGGATATTGACGCAGTGATGGATCGTTTTAATATTGGTTATTTCCTCAAAGATACCCCAAGCCTTATCACCGGTACTATCGATACGGATGGGCGCTGGAGTGACTCGCAGCAAATCATTAATATCAAAAAAATTGATTTAAGAGGTATGCTAAAGGGTCAACCGCTTAGTGCCAAGGGTAGCTTAGCGGCGAAGATGCGTCTGCCAAAAGATTTGGCAAGCTATTTCAAGCGTCTACAAACGCAAGATGCACAGGCGCAATATAAGCAAGTAAATGCCTTGATAGACAGCTTAAACGCGGATAATTTAGTGCTACGTTGGGGTGATAATTATGTTACTGCTAATGGCAATGCTACGCAATTACAAACCAAAATTAACATCACCAGTCTGGATCAGTTGTCAGATAAATTGGCTGGCAAAGTCACTGGCGGTGCGACCTTATCACAGCCAGTAGGACAAGCGCTTCCAACCATTTATATCGATTTAGTCGGTGAGCGAATTGCACTGCCGGGCTTTATTTTGCGCCAAGGTCGCGTGCGCGGTAAGCTGGTCAATTTGGCAAACAGCCCAAGTCAGCTTATTATCACCGCTGAAGGCTTAGATGCAGCTGGACAGAGTTTTAAAAGCGTTAAAGCAACTTTTAATGGTACTGAGCAGGCGCATGTGGTCAATCTTGACGTTGCCAATGAGCAGCTCACGATTGGCGCAAGGCTTAAAGGCGGCTTCAATCGGGATAAACTGAGCTGGTCTGGCGTCATCGGTAAGGGCCGTGTTCAATCCAAATATGCGACCTTAAATCAGTTACAGCCAGCGCAGTTAATTGTTAATTTACCCAACAATAAAAATGGTAATAATAACGATTTAAAAGTACAGTTGGCAGCGCACTGCTGGCAAGCCACCGATCAAACGGGCAAGGTGTGCTTACGTGAAAACTTAATCGCGTCACCTGATAAAGGTGAGGTGAATATCGCCTTGCAAAATCTAGATACGTCATTACTCTCTGTCTTTTTACCCAAAGATATCGACTGGCATGGCAAAATTAATGGTAAGGCGATTGTTGGCTGGCAACGTGGTCGTCCACCGACGATTAATACCACACTGTATTCAGACAACGGCAAAATCGGCTTGATTCAAGATGGTGATAGTCTACCCGTCACTCTGCCTTATAAGCGGGTCTCACTAATTGCATTGTCCGTTCCTGAGGGCATCAAACTACGTACCGATATCAATACTGGTGGCGGTGCGCGTGGCTATGCGGAAGTGGTCGTTGATCCTTATAAGACGCCTAAGCCAATTTCGGGCGCTTTAGTATTGAATGAGCTTAACCTTGCGATATTCAAGCCTTTCTTCCCAGGTATGCGAGTGCTAGAGGGCAATGTCACGATGGCAGGAGGATTGGGCGGTACATTAGATAAGCCGCAATTCTATGGCGATGTGAAACTTGCTAATGGTCGTATTGCGATGCTTGATTTGCCCATTAATTTAACCAATGTAAATACTGACGCCAAAATTCGTGGCACGCAAGCCACTATTGATGGAACCTTTAGCAGTGGTACGGGTAAAGGGGTTTTGACTGGGACAGTTAATTGGCAACAAAAACTCCAAGCCAAGCTTAGCGTTAGCGGCGAGCGTTTGGTGATTACTCAGCCACCATTGTTAGTGGCAGAAATCAATCCTGATATTGATATCATCGTGCGTCCAGGCGATCGTTATGTTGATATTAAAGGAGCGGTCAGCGTACCGTCAGCGACCATTCGTCCGCCAGAAGCCAGCGAAGATATTATTACTCAAACCGAGGATGCAGTGGTTCTTGATCGTCGTCTCATTGGCAATATTGACGAGGTATTGGCAATATCGAAACCTTGGTCAATCAATGCGGATATCGGTGTCGACTTGGGTGATGATATCAACTTCCGTGGTTTTGGTGCCGTTATTCCTTTAGCTGGTGCGATTAATATCACTCAAAATGGCACGGGTGTTATGCGTGCAAAAGGGGTGGTGCAAGTATCACGTCGTACCAATATCAATGCTTTTGGTCAGAACCTAGAGCTTAACTACGGACAAGTGCGCTTTAACGGTGATGTGATGAAACCTAACCTCAGTATTGAGGCGGTTAAAACGATCAGTGGCAAAACGGTAGGTGTGCGTGTCAAAGGCAATACAGAAAGCCCCAATATTATTGTCTTTAATAATGCAGGTTTGACCCAGCAGCAGGCAATGAATGCTTTGGTGACAGGTCGAATTAATAATAAGGGCGCCACCCAAATCAGTGAGCAAGGCTTTAAATCGCAAGTGACGAATAACCTAGCCGCCGCGGGCTTAAGCTTTGGACTGAGTGGCACGCGCAATCTAACCAATCAAATTGGTCAGATTTTTGGTTTTCAGAGTTTGACCGTTGATGCCTCAGGCAGTAGTGAAGACACCAATGTCAACGTCACCGGTTACGTGACGCCTGACTTGTATATACGCTACGGGGTAGGGGTGTTTAATGCTCAAAATAGCTTATCCATTCGTTATCAGTTAACTCGACGTATTTATGTAGAGGCAACCTCAGCGGCAGAAAACGCGGTGGATGTGGTTTACAGTTGGCAGTTCTAAATCGCATTGTTTTATCCAATAAAAAACGCCTTTGAATGAAGGCGTTTTTTTATAGGTAGGCTAGGGCGTGTCCTCAATTCAATCGATAGTCATCTAAATGGGTTAAAAATGGCCAAATCTTGCCAAACGGCGTCAAATAGCTGACTAATATCTCGATATTATCGGCGCTATTTTCCTTGTTTGACGGCAATTTATCTCATTTTTATCACCATTTTTAAAATGAGGACACACCCTAATATTGATGATGAATGATATTAATCTATTTGGTCAGGATTAAGCGATTATTACGTGTCAAACGTAGTCGATACTCTTCACCCTCATGCTCAATACGCACTTCTTTAGTGAGTGCAAATAAGTGTTGTGATTGCAAAGTTGGTAAACGGTTTTCACGGCAATTCAAGTAACGAGAGATAACCATGCTCATAGTAAATTCCTTTTGATAAAAAATGGCTGAATAGTAATGGCGATACAGTAACTATCTTTAACGATAATAATTATCATTTACATTGAAGAATTTTGCAAGGTAATTGATAAAATAAAATGCAGTCATTGTGTAAATTTATCTAAAGCAACTTTTGTAAATGAGGTTTAAATAAATAAAAATTATCTAATTGTTATTATAAATCAATAAGTTGGTTTTAAATTGACTTGGTTTTTTGAAGGTATAAACCTATCAAATCGCACTTTAAAAAAACAGTAATAAAGGAGACGCCGATGCCAAATGAAGCAGACAACCACATTGATGGCTCATTTAACAGCGAAAAAGTACTCATCGTAAACGTGGCAGTTGCGGTCATTCATCATAAAGCCCAATATTTACTTGGATTTAGAAACGCCGCCCAGCATCAAGGCAATCGCTATGAATTTGTAGGTGGCAAAATAGAAGCCAATGAAAACGCCGAGCAGGCATTGATTCGGGAAGTCGCTGAAGAGACAGGCATTGAAATTTGTGACAATACGATGGTCAAGCTTGGACGTCTGCATCATGATTATGGTGATAAGCAGGTCAGTTTACAGATTTATAAGGTTGAGCTGACCGCGCAGCAGTATGAGCAGCATAAGCATCGCCAATATGGGCTAGAAGGTCAGGCGCTAACGTGGGTAAATAAGGCAGATTTATTAGCAGGAAAGTATCATTTACCCGCTGCTAACCAGACGATTCTCGAATGGCTCAGTGTGCCAACAACGATAGCAATTACCTATCCATTGACGCATTTTGATGCCTCACCTGATCCAATGGCCGCATGGCTGACTTTTCATCAAAACAAGCTAACAGCCAATGCTTGGGTATATATTCGAATAAAGGCAGCTGGCTCAGAAAGTATGGCAGCGCAGTTGATGCATATGCGTCCAGATATTAAGGCGATTGTCCCTTGTGATGTCAATGGACAGACCCTAACCATTGAAGCGCCGCTAGCAATGAAAGATACAACCACTACCAATTCAATCGTTGCCAATCAGCTGTCTCATACCGCATTGTTGCAATGGTCGGAAGATACACAAGATAGAGTGCTGTCTAAAAATTACCCGTTAATAGTCAGTTGTCATGATGCCGCCAGTATTGATGCTGCCAATAAACTGGCTCATAATCGGTTACAGCAGCAATTACCGCCCGTCATTGGCGCCTTTTTGTCTCCTGTACTAGTTACCCATACACATCCTGATACTGTGCCACTTGGTTGGGAATCATGGTCAGCATTGGCACAATTGGCTGATATGCCGATTATCGGTTTGGGTGGTTTATCACCTGTGATGATTCATCAAGTATTAGAGCATGGTGGTATCAGTGTTGCTGGTATTCGACAATTCTTTGAATAGTAAAAAACTAATAGAGGGAGTGTTGGCACCAATGCTGACCAGTTCTGAACCAGAATTGCCATTAATTGGCATCTATCAGGGCAAATAATTGATTTTTAATATATTTATCCAATCAGTAACTATGTGTTTATTCGGTATTTATTCTACTGCATAAACGCATAGTTACTTACAAACCGTTGCTTTTTCCTACATTGCGACACTGTTTTAATAGTCGAGCTGCCATTAATATATATCACCTAAACAAAGAGTACTTACTCTATATTCTTATAAGCGAATTGCTTATCAATATACCTCTTAAGCCCTCTCATAATATTTGGTTTTTGTAGCGCTAGCTTTTACATTTAATATATTTTTAAAAGTTGAAGACGCACAGAAGATGAGAGTACATATAGGGCATATAAGAAGAATAGTTAACAGTCACTATCAATAATGGTACCTCTATGAAAACCAATAAGTTACCTCAATCAGCATGGTCTGATACAAAGGAAGCTGGTTCTCAATCTAAGCAGACTAACCAGTCGCGCCACTATCCTCTGAATGAGGATAGTACACGGCAGACAGGTCACGCCAGCAACGATGCTAGCTACAACCATGATAATCTAGACGACCAATATTCTACCCATTTGGCAAAAAAAACGTCTTCGCAAGATCACTATTTTGGATATAAAAGCGCCGATAAGAGCCTTGTACAGGCAAAAGAGTCTGCTATGATTAACAGCAACAATAACAAAGACGGCGATTCAAAACATAGCGAAAGCAGTAATTTTGTTAGTGATTACTGTACCAAGGATAGTGGTCACTGCACTAACGATTATAAATGGTCACAAGAGTTGAGCGAAAAAGAACCGTTAATATCAGATTTTTTAAGGGATAAGATAAATGGTTCAATAAGTCACCCTGTGCAAAAAGAATCTGGACAGAACCACCATTCAACGCAAAATGCTGATTCATCATCAACCTCTACTTACTCATCATACAAAGAAATACCGGAGCGTATATTTATGAATGGACTTATCAAGCATACGGGTATAGCCCTAGCTATTATCATCCCATTAGCTGCATTTTCAGCGTATGCGGCGACGCCACCGGTTAATGTTAATGCTACCGCTGACATGACTGCTAACGCCACTACGGATAGAATCACCACAGAGACGTTGTCAATTAAGCCAAATGCTATCATTCATAAGTCTGCAAGTACACCGACCACAGTGGACAGCGTTGATCTAAAAAAGTATGCAGGAACATGGTATGAGATAGGTCGTTTGCCCATGTATTTTCAGCGCAATTGTGCCAGTGATGTCACCGCCAATTATACGGAAAAAACCGACGGTTCAGGTATCATAGTCACTAATAAATGCGTACAGAAAGACGGTTCTGGTATTACTTCTGAGGGTATCGCTAAGCCTGTTGATGAGTCAGGCAGTAAGTTAAAGGTCACCTTTTTACCATCGTGGATTCGTTGGTTGCCAGTTGGTCGTGCTGACTATTGGGTACTAGCACGTGATGCTGATTACAAGACCGCTTTAGTAGGAACACCTGATAAAAAATATTTATGGTTATTGGCGCGTTCGCCAAACGTCACTCAAGAAACCTATGCCAAATATCGTCAAATCGCTCAACAGCAAGGCTATGACTTAAAAGAATTTAAGTTAACCTCGCAGACCAATCAAACTGTTAGCCTCGTTCCATAATGAGCATCACTGACTAGAACGTGTCTTCAATTCACTCGATAGTCATCTAAATGGGCTAAAAATGGTCAAATCTTGCCAAACATCGTCAAATAGTTGGTTAATATCCCGATATTATCTGCGCTATTTTTCTTGTTTGACGGCAATTTATCTTGTTTTTATCACCATTTTTGAAATGAAGGCACGCCCTAGATACTGGGTTAAATAGTAGTGTTACTTCATCGTCCACTATTTGATACTGGCAATAATGAACAATAAGGCAGCATAATTGGCTGCCTTTATTTTCATAATAGCCTGCATAACTCAATAAAATGCTTTATAAGCGCTAGCAGATCGGTTATCACTGGCAAAATAGGCCGTTTTAGGCTAAAATCTAGGCGATCTCAATACTCTATATCAATAACTGACACCGATATCGTGCGGTTGCCATACTAGAGTGATTGCGTAGACCACACATAATCTATCTAATCTGTATTCTCTATCATTTACTGATCACACATTACTGACCATAAGGATGTTTCTCGTGAGCAACGCTGATACCTTACGCCAATTACATCAAGACCACTTAAGCAACTACAACAATCAAGAGCAACAAGCGATTGAGCTGATGGGGCTATTGAATAAGCTCTATAATGAGCAAGACGTACAAGTAACCTTGTTCGGTGACACGTTAAATACGACGTCAGTTGGTCAAATATTGGCATTGCATCAAAAAGTAGCCTTGCGTAACCAAGAGGCTAAATCTATTGATATCGCTGACACTTTAGCCATGGTTAAAGCGCTAGCGGCTAATGATAAGCTTCAGTCTGCACAGGTTGATGTTGGTCAATTAATCGCTAATGACAGTGATTTGCAAGCAGCACTTCAAGCCGTTAATAGTGATGACACTACTGTTAATCCGGCGACTGATGTCGTGCTATATGGTTTTGGTCGTATCGGTCGTATCTTAACTCGCCTGCTATTATCACAAGCGTCAAGCGCTAAAGGTATGCAGTTAAAAGCCATCGTCGTCCGTCCTGCGGCAGCGGGCGATTTGGCCAAGCGCGCATCATTGCTAGAGCGTGATTCGATTCATGGTAGCTTTGCTGGTGGCGTGGTGGTTGATGATGAAAACAATGGCTTGATTATCAATGGTCGCTTTGTTCAGGTCATCTACGCTAAAGATCCAAGCGAGATTGATTATACGACTTACGGTATTAATGATGCGTTAGTGATTGACAATACGGGCATTTGGAAAGATGAAGCGGGTCTTGGTAAGCATTTGCAATCGACTGGTGTGAAAAAAGTCCTATTAACAGCCCCAGCTGGCGGTGAGATTAAAAACGTTGTTTATGGTGTAAATAACGATACAGTCGGTGAAGATACCATCGTCAGTGCGGCGAGCTGTACCACCAACGCAATCACCCCAACGTTAAAAGTATTGAACGATGAATACGGTATCGAAAACGGTCACGTTGAAACGATTCACTCATTCACTAACGATCAAAACTTGATTGATAATTATCATAAAGCGGATCGCCGTGGTCGTAGTGCTGTATTAAATATGGTTATTACCAGTACGGGTGCTGCTAAAGCGGTTGGTAAAGCACTGCCAGAGCTTAGTGGTAAACTAACGGGTAATGCCATCCGTGTACCAACGCCAAACGTCAGCTTAGCGATTTTAAACTTGAATCTTAAAACAGCACCAGAAAATGCTGATGCATTAAACGAGTTTATGCGTAAAGTATCTAATAGCAGTCAGTGGCAAACACAGATTGCTTATACAGATTCTACCGAAGCGGTATCGACGGATTTTGTTGGTGATACCCATGTAGGTATCGTTGATGCCCAAGCGACTATTTTGACCGACAATCATGCCATTGTTTATATCTGGTATGACAATGAAGTTGGCTATAGTACGCAAGTATTACGTTTAGCCACACAAATGGCAGGCATCAGTTATACACAGATTCCAGCTTAATACATTTGTACAGCAGTAGTGAGTTTTTAATATTGAGGTACTCTTTATAAGAAAGTACTTTAATAGTCACTTTTAGCATGGACAAATAGATGTGATTTTTTAAGTTAATATATACCGCACCCGATAGTCCAATTGGTTATCGGGTGTTATTGTCATAAATAAAGCAATGATATAATGATATATAGCAACATAGACGTAAGTCTCCTATTTTTTAAAAGATACCTATAGGCAAAAGAAGCAGTATATGACTGCTATTGAGTCTATAAACTAGAGTGTAAATAAAGGAACGTAAGATGCGATTTATTGATGAAGCCGTCGTAACGGTAAAAGCAGGTGACGGTGGTAACGGAATCGCCAGTTTTCGCCGAGAAAAGTATGTCCCACGTGGTGGACCTGATGGTGGAGATGGTGGCAAGGGCGGAGATATTTACGTCATTGCAGAGGATAACACCAACACCCTAGTGGACTATCGTTATACCCGTCGTCACGATGCTATGCGAGCAGAGAATGGCCACAGTAGAAACTGTTCAGGCAAGGGCTCTGATGATTTGTTTTTACCAGTACCTATCGGTACCACGGTAGTTGATACCGAAACTGACGAAGTGTTGGGTGACTTGATTGAACTTGGTCAGACGTTACTGATTGCCAAAGGTGGTGATGGTGGTTTGGGCAATACCCATTTTAAGAGCTCTACCAACCAAGCACCGCGTAAATCGACGTCTGGTTTTGAAGGTGAGTTAAAAGTTCTTAAATTTGAGCTAAAAGTTGTGGCGGATGTTGGCTTGATTGGTTTGCCTAATGCTGGTAAATCTACCTTTATTCGTCAAGTCTCTGCTGCTAGACCAAAAGTTGCTGACTATCCGTTTACCACCCTCGTTCCGAATCTAGGTGTGGTTGATATCGGTCGTCATCGCTCATTTGTGATGGCAGATATTCCAGGTTTGATCGAAGGTGCTTCAGAAGGTGCTGGACTTGGCATTCGTTTCTTAAAACATGTGGCTCGTACTCGTCGTCTGTTACATGTGGTTGATGTAAAGCCAATTGATGGCAGCGATCCGGTAGCCAACGCTCGTGTTATTTTGAATGAACTTGAGCGTTTTTCGCCTGAGTTATCCAACTTGCCCCAGATTTTGATATTAAACAAAATTGATCAGGTGTCTGACGAAGAGTTAGATGAGCTTTGTACTCATATTGTCGCCGAGCTTGATTGGACAGGCGATGTATTTCGCACGTCAACCTTAATGGGTGAAGGGACTGATGCAGTTAAATATCATTTAATGAATGAGATTGAGCTAGAGCGTGAGCGTGAACTAGAAGATCCTATCTTCGCTGAAGCACAAAGAACCCGTTTTGAGCGCTTAGAAGTAGAAGTACGTCTAAACACTGAGGCGCAGCGTGAAGCATATCGTGCGGCCCGCAAAGCGGCTCGCGAAGGTGTAGATTTAAGCGACGACGATGCTGATTTTGACGATGACGACGAAGATGGTGTTGAGGTCATTTATGTTCCTTAAGCTAACAGGCTTGAGCTGATATACTTGAATTTTTTAGATCAATCCCCGTAATCAATTCACATGAGAGACAGGAGTTTATATGGCAGGTGACATAGAAAACACGACCGAAGAAGCAAGGTTTATTAAACAAACTCGCAACTTTGATATTCAGCGCGTTATTGTCAAGATTGGCTCATCGTTGTTAACCAATAACGGTCGAGGGCTGGATCGAACTGCCATATATGAGTGGGCAAAGCAGATCGCTAAATTGCACAAGCAAGGCGTCGAAGTACTGCTAGTATCGTCAGGTGCCGTTGCTGAAGGTGTGGTACGAATGAACCTTGAGGAGCGCCCGAAGAAACTAGCCGCACTACAGGCCTGTGCTTCTATTGGTCAAATGGGTTTGATTGAAACGTGGTGGTCAGCATTAATTCAGCATGGTATCCAAAGCTCGCAGCTGCTACTAACACATGATGATTTGTCTAATCGTAGCCGTTATCTCAATACGACGGGCGCGTTGACACAATTACTAGAGTGGCGCGTGCTCCCAGTCATCAATGAAAATGATACCATTACCATTGATGAAATTAAATTTGGTGATAACGATACTTTGGGCGCGATGGCGGCGGCGATGGTCAATGCCGATTTATATATCATTTTGACTGATCAAGATGGGGTGTTTACGGACAACCCACGTGACAATCCTAATGCAAAAATGATTCGCCAAGAGCGTGCGATGGCGGATTACTTATTTGATATTGCAGGGGATGGTGGCAAGCTTGGTCGTGGCGGTATGCTGACCAAAATTCGTGCTGGTCGTCTTGCAGCGATGGGTGGTTGTCCAACCGTTATCGTGAGCGGTGCTATCGATGATGTTATTACTCGTGTGGTATCAGGCGAAGCGGTTGGTACTTTATTGACCACCAATGATCAAGACAAAATCATTGCACGCAAACAATGGCTTGCCGCACATTTACGTATGTCAGGCACTCTAATAGTCGATGCAGGCGCAGCAAAAGCAGTAGTCGAGCATCACAAGAGCTTGCTACCGGTCGGCGTTGTGGAAGTACGCGGTGATTTCGACGAAGGTGACGTGGTTGAGGTGGTACACCAAGATACGGGCGAGCGTTTAGCGGTTGGACAAGTGAACTTCTCCTCTCGTGATGCTTGCCGAGTGGCTCGTGAGCGTACTGAGCAGTTTGATAGAATTCTTGGTAATAATGAAGAGCGTGTGGTCATGGTACACCGTGATAATTTAGCGTTGACCATGTAGACCATTGATGGTATACATCCGATTTCAAATATGAGCACGATATTATTGATTAAAGACTAACGGCAAATAACGCTCTAAGAAACACAAATACTTTTAATGATTATTGTTTTTATGATTGTTAACACGAGAGATATTAACCAATAAATTGTTATTAGCGAATATCTCATTATTTGTGGTTTTTTAGCATAGATTGTCGCTATCTAAACGTTTTAATATTCTTTTATTCAACTTATTTTATCCAGCACCGTATTCATTGATGATCATGAATGCGGTGTTGTTTTGGAGATTTGTACATGAGTGCTTCAGACAATAGTAACTCGATTCAGCAAGAGTTTGCGCCTTTAAAGAACGACAGATTGTTACGGGCATTACGCTTTGAATCAATAGACACCACGCCAGTCTGGATGATGCGTCAAGCTGGTCGTTATTTACCAGAATATAAAGCCACTCGTACAGAAGCCGGCGACTTTATGAGCCTGTGCAAAGATACGGACCGCGCCACTGAAGTTACTTTACAGCCACTACGCCGTTATGATTTAGATGCTGCTATCTTATTTAGTGATATTTTGACCATACCTGACGCTATGGGATTGGGCTTATACTTTGAGGCGGGCGAAGGCCCTAAGTTTAAACATCCTATTCGTACGCAAGCAGACTTAGATAGATTGCCAGTACTTGAACCCAATGATTCTCTTGATTATGTCATGCGTGCGGTGACGAGCATCCGCAAAGCATTAAATGGTCAAGTGCCGTTATTTGGTTTCTCTGGTAGTCCATGGACATTGGCCACCTACATGATCGAAGGCGGCAGCTCAAAAGACTATCGTTATACTAAAGGCTTTTTGTATAGCAACGCTGATTTTTTGCATCAATTATTAGATAAATTAGCCACTTCTGTCATTGATTATCTAGATGCACAGGTAGTCGCTGGCGCTCAAATTTTACAGATCTTTGATAGTTGGGGTGGGGCGCTTGGTCATCGTCAGTTTATCGATTTTTCTCATGCTTATAATAAGCGTATCGTCGCTGAATTAAAAGTACGCCATCCGCAGATACCAGTGGTATTATTTACCAAAGGCGGTGGGTTATGGTTGGATGTGCAAGCAGATAGTCAAGCCGATGTTTTAGGATTAGATTGGACGATGCCCATTGATCGTGCACGCCAAGTATTGGCTGAGAGTCAGCGTCAATTGACCAAACAGCATAAAAAACTACAGAGTAGTAAAGCCATTCAAGGCAATTTGGATCCAGCAACATTGTATGGTTCACCTGCGACGATTCGTGCTGAAGTAAATGCAATGCTTGATAGTGCTTATGCAAGCGGCGAAAAAACGGGTTATATAGCAAACTTAGGTCATGGTATTACGCAGTGGGTCAATCCTGACAATGCCAAAGTATTTATCGATGCGGTGCACGATTATAAAATCTAAAGCCGCTAGAATCTAAAAATGACAAAGTTCAGGCATATAATCGAGTTTTCTATCTAAGATTTGTTTAACAAACACTGATATTTATCAAGTAAAAGAAAAAGGAATATCTTATGATTTCAGCAGCGATTGTTGGTGGCACAGGTTATACGGGTATTGAGCTGATTCGCTTGTTATCTGCGCATCCTGAAGTATCTATTGATTTGCTAACCTCGCGTAGCGAAGCTGGTACACGCGCTGATGAGATATTTCCAAGCTTACGCGGTATATCGGATATTGTCTTTAGCGACTTGGGTGACGAGACGCTTGCAACGCTGCAGAAGTGTGATGTGGTCTTTTTTGCCACTCCACATGGCGTAGCGATGAAGCAAGCAGAGGCGCTAACGCAAGCTGGTGTGAAAGTCATTGATTTGGCTGCTGATTTTCGTTTGCAGTCACTGTCCGATTTTGAACACTGGTATCAGCAGTCGCATGCTTGTCCTGAGCTACTAAAGACAGCTGTTTATGGTTTACCTGAAGTGAATCGCGATAAACTTGCCACTGCTTTAGTCGTCGGTAATCCTGGTTGTTATCCGACCACTGCTATTTTGGGTTTGAAACCAATAATCGATATGCAAAATAAGCAAGCAGAGAGATTGGTGGAATCACGCATCGTTATCGATGCAAAGTCTGGTGTTTCTGGCGCTGGTCGCCAAGCTTCACTTGCGCTTAATTATGCTGAAACTACTGATAACTTTAAAGCTTATAGCGTTGAAGGACATCGTCACCTGCCCGAGATTGAGCAAGGCGTGGCGCAGTTATTAGACAGCCAGTTCACCCATCGCATTCGTTTTTTACCGCATCTTGTGCCGATGATACGTGGCATGCTGAGCTCTATTCATCTTGAGCTGACGGATGCGGGTGCTGCTATTGATTGGCAGCAGATATTTGAAACATGCTATGAATCAGAAGCGTTTATTGATGTCATGCCAAAAGGTATTTATCCAGATACCCGTAGTGTCCGCGCCAGCAACCGTTTACGCATTGCTGTGCATCAAGACAATGAACGTGCGGAATTGACAGTGATTGTCGTACAAGACAATTTGGTAAAAGGTGCCGCAGGACAAGCGGTACAAAACATGAATGTCATGTTCGGATTCGATGAAACAATGGGTCTAAACTTTGCACCTATTGTTCCGTAGCAGATGTTTAGCTGTGGTCAAATCATTCACATTTATGGTGCTAGGTATTGATTATAAATTCCGCTATAATATTGCCATTACTGTTAAGAGATATTGTCTAAATGCGTGTCAAGCTTGTACGACGCTTTTGCTCACAGCCCGCACTTTCATCGTGCAAAGACTCTGATTTTTATCATTTAGAGCGTAGTCCGCATTCTCTTAAAACCAATGCTAGTTCAGTAACTAAGGTAGGTGGTACCCAACAAGGGGCATCCACATTGGTGTTGGCTCTCTTTGTCGTTGTCATATTGGTGACTGCCATTGTTGGATTGATATTCGGTCATAAATTAGGATATCAGCGTGGCTTTCATTCTATGCAAACTGAAACCAAGCAAGCGATGATCAATAGCACTGAGGCAACAGAAGCGCTTGAAGATTTACGTCTTAGTCATAAAATAGCGGCCAATCAAGCGGCTACTGCTAAGCAGGAGCTGGCGATTAGCTTGGCTAACATCAAAGAGTTGCGTGAAAACCAGCAAGAATTAACGGTTGAGAATAGACAAGTCTCTCAACTGAATGAATTATATGCTGATGTCCTTCGTGACAAAGGCGGCATGCCTTTACAGGTAATAGCGGCAAAGATTGAGCCATTACCTGAAAATGCCTTTGAATATGGTTTCGATATAGGCATGCTTGCTAGCGATGGCAAAGCCAAACGCCTAAAGCCAACGTTGACGTTGCTCAATGACGATGATTTTGTAGAGGTGCCGCTAGATCCTCCAGTTTATACTATTGAAGGTATCGTTCGTATTCGTGGTCGTTTCATGATGCCATCAGGCTTTAAACCGTTACAAGTCAAACTTAGCTTACAAGCTGGCGGACAACAAGTAGAGCAGCTCTATGATTGGAAGCTTGGCGACCGAGTTGATAATATGCCGCTATCACTTTTAGATTTACCTGAAGTCGACGAAAGTCCGATTGAGCCTTAATCTATTCATATTTAAGAGCGCTATAATAAGCATTGCATTTGCCAACCTCTGTTAGCGCTCTTTATTCTGTTATAAATATAACCATTAATTTGTATGCCAATTATGATAAAACAAACCCTATTGCAAGCGTTGCCAACTGTTGCTGATTGGCACTTTCCAACTATACCTGCTCACCGTGCGCAAGATGGCGATACGGACGGCGAAACCTCGCCACAAGCAGATGTACTAGTTGCAGAGCCAGAAGTGGCTAAGCCGCCTATGTATGCCGTCGTTATGTATAATGATAATTATACGCCGATGGAGTTCGTCGTTTATATTTTGCAGTCCGAATTTCGTCATAGTATGGATTCGGCAGTCGAAGTTATGCTAACGATTCATAACAGTAGCAAAGGCATTGCTGGTATCTATCCTAAAGATATTGCTGAGACCAAAGCCAAAAAAGTAAACAGTCTGGCACATCGTGAAGGCTATCCCTTATTGACCCAGATTGAGCCACATCAAGGCGAATAAGAAAATAGCGTAAATATGAATTTAAAGTTCTATCTTCTTTTCGTGTTTCTATCTTATTATTTCCAATGGTTTTATCGTTTAGAAACCCTTTCAAGCTCTAAAAACTGCTCATTGTGAGCTTGATAGGTACTCTGTATCCAAGCAGTCACTCATAAATTCCTTATTATAAAAATTTCCTAACCTTGATTTTTCTTTAATATACCCTTATCTATATTAAGTCATCACATCAAACAGCTGTCTAAATTTTATAGAAATGATTGCTGCACTCGTATCATTTTCTAGTCATCCTATTAACTTGAGTTTTTCTATAATTTAATCAGCTGATGGCTTAAAAAAGTCATTTGTATCCTTCACTCTCTCATTTATTATTCTATTACCGATTTCTCCTTTATTTGCTCAGTTTTTGAAGCTTTCATACTATTTCGTTACTATAAATATTGATGCGCAGTACGCCTTGATACATTTTAGTCTGTGTTAATAGATTGACTCTTCTTAAGTATCGTGTTGAGATAAAGAAAAGCAAGTATGAGTGATCAAAACGCTTAATTGGTGATAAGTAGATAGCACTGCTACTTGAGTAATACATGGTCAATATCATTTAGCGCTGTCTTTTGATAATACAGATTTAGCCCTTGAACAATCCATCTGTCGCCCTGATTTACTTACTAACTCATTCATAAAGCTATCAATTATAAAGATAGGTATAACCGTAGGAAGTCGTTATGTTAAGTCGTCATCTTGAAGTTTCTTTGCGTTTAGCAATGACACTTGCGCGCCAAAAATCGCATGAGTACCTCACTGTTGAGCATCTATTATTGGCGTTATTAGAGAATACTCACGCTGCCAATACATTAACTGCCTGTAATGCCAATGTTTCAACACTGCGTACCGAGTTAGAAGCTTATATCAATAAGCACACGCCAACGGTAGACGCAGACACCGAGCAGTCACCGCAGCCAACCCAAAGCTTTGATCGTATTCTGCAGCGTGCTATTTTCCATGTACAATCTATTGGTGGTGGTCGCCTTGTTGAAGGCTCAGACATTTTAGTATCTATGTTTTCAGAGCACGATACTTATGCGGTTTATTTGCTCAAAAAACAGGGTATTAGTCGTCTTGAGTTAACCCAATACTTATCACATGGTCAAGATAAAGACGAGCCATCCGAGCCACGTGCTTCTATGACGGGTGAGCGCCGTAGTGCCTCAGAAAAAACCAGTAAAGATCCCTTGGTTGAGTTTGCGACCAACCTGAACCAGCGTGCGGCTGAAGGTAAGACGGATCCATTAATTGGACGTGGCCCTGAAATTGAGCGCGCCGCGCAAGTACTGTGTCGTCGCCGTAAAAATAACCCGTTATTGGTTGGTGAGCCTGGCGTCGGTAAGACCTCTATCGCTGAAGGTTTGGCGTGGTTGATTATTAATGATAAAGCACCGAAACCATTGAATGGCTGCGTGATTTATAGCCTTGATATCGGCTCATTAATCGCTGGTACTAAATACCGTGGTGATTTTGAAAAACGCATGAAGTCACTGCTTGATGCGCTAAAGAAAAAGCCCAATGCAATATTATTTATTGATGAGATTCATATGATTATTGGCGCAGGGTCGTCAATGAGTAGCAATATGGACGTATCAAACTTGATTAAGCCAGCACTTGCTAATGGTGAGCTGCGTTGTATCGGCTCAACTACCTTTACCGAATACCGTCAAGTGTTTGAAAAAGACCATGCACTGTCACGTCGTTTCCAGAAAATTGATGTCAAAGAGCCGAGTGTTGACGATACAATTGATATTTTACGCGGTCTGAAGCCTCGTTATGAGGAATTTCATAATGTTGAATATACCGATGAAGCGTTGGTCACCGCCGTTCAATTATCTGCTAAGCATATTCACGAGCGTTTTTTACCAGATAAAGCGATTGACGTGATTGACGAAGCAGGTGCCTATAAGCGTTTAGGCGTTATTCCTGATGCTGATGATATTGATGCAGAAGAAAGCTTTATTTCAGATATAGAGCAAGATTTTGATGCTCAGATTGATGCCGATGTTGAGGGACTCGGTGGTGACACGTATAGCGATAGCGAAATGCAGGATGAAGCGGAAACTGCAAAAGCCAATGATCGTGCCAAATCGTTCAGTGAGTCAAAAAGTGCCAAGGCTAAGAAAAAACCACCGATGAAAATCGATGTGGCAGATATTGAAGCGATTGTTGCCAAGCTTGCACGTATTCCGCCCAAGTCAGTATCGAGTGATGATAAGAGTATTCTTCAGCACTTAGATCGTGATCTTAAGCACTTAGTGTTTGGTCAAGATGAGGCCATTGAAACATTAGCCGACGCCATTAAGCTATCACGTGCCGGTCTCAAAGCACCAGATAAGCCAATTGGTTCCTTCATGTTTGCCGGTCCTACTGGGGTGGGTAAAACCGAAGTTTCACGTCAGTTAGCGAACCTACTTGGTGTCGAGTTAGTTCGTTTTGATATGTCAGAGTATATGGAAGCGCATACTGCTTCACGTCTGATTGGTGCACCTCCTGGCTATGTCGGTTATGATCAAGGTGGTTTGTTGACTGAAAAAATCAATCAACATCCACATTGTGTGTTATTGCTTGATGAGATTGAAAAAGCGCACCCTGATGTCTTTAACTTGTTACTGCAAGTCATGGATCATGGTACGTTGACTGATAACAATGGTCGTGTGGCTATCTTTAAGCAAGTGATTGTGATTATGACGACCAATGTCGGTGCTGATAGTATTAGCCGCTCTTCGATGGGCTTTACTCACCAAGACCATAGTCGTGATAATACGGAATCGCTCAAACGTGTCTTTACGCCAGAGTTTCGTAACCGTTTAGATGCAATTATCCAATTTAACCCACTAGATACCTCAGTGGTGGTGTCTGTGGTCGATAAGTTCTTGGTTGAGTTGCAAGTCCAGCTTGATGACAAACAAGTCACCTTAGAGATTGATGACGAAGTACGCGATTACTTGGCTAAAAAAGGCTATGATCGCCTAATGGGTGCCCGCCCAATGCAACGTCTGATTCAAGATGAAATCAAAAAGCCATTGGCAAGTATGATTTTGTTTGGTAATTTGGTCAATGGCGGGGTAGTACATCTTACTTTGGAGCCTGAAGCCAATGATGAGCAAGATGGTGATTCTGTCAAGCTTGATAAGTACAGTGGTAAGACGGATTATAACTCTACAGATAAAGGATCAGCAGATAGTCGTATTATCTTGACGGTCGTTGAGACTCATGAGCCACATCCAGACTCTGAGTCACTCGCCAGCTAAGTTTTTGCTACTAATGTAATAACAACGGTTACCATGTTACTGTGGTAGCCGTTTTTTTATTGCTATAATTCATAACAACATCAAGGTATGAAATCACGAGCTCTCATGTGCGAGATTGGTTCACGCCCTCCATTCGATATTTATCTAATCGATAACAAATATAACAGGACATACTATGGAATTATTCGATGAACAAACGCCAAAATCGCCAGCGCAAAAGCAGGCTATTTTAGACAATGTGCGCTTGCCAGAAGATTGGAAAACGGCGTTAGCAGACGAGTTAACTTCTAACAATATGGACGACTTGCGTGCGTTTTTAAAAGAAGCCTATCAATCAGAAAACAGTATCTATCCGCCAGCACCCTTAATATTTAACGCGTTAAACCTGACCCCTTTATCACAAGTTAAAGTCGTGATACTAGGTCAAGATCCTTATCATGGACCAGGGCAGGCAATGGGCTTATCGTTTTCAGTGCCCAAAGCCATTCCAAAGCCACCCTCACTCAATAATTTGTTAAAAGAGATGGCGAGCGACGTTGGTATCGCACCCTCAAAACATGGCGACCTGACTTACTGGGCGCAGCAAGGAGTTTTGCTATTAAATAGCTCTCTGACCGTGCGAGAAAGTGAGCCAAACAGTCACCAAAATAAAGGCTGGGAGCAGTTTACCGATGCGGTGATTGATGTGGTTAATGAACAAACAGAACATACCGTATTTATATTGTGGGGCAGTAAAGCACAGAAAAAAGGCAAATATATCAATACTGATAAGCATCTCATTCTGACCGCTGTACATCCATCACCACTTGCTGCCAATCGTGGTGGATTCTTTGGTTCCAAGCCGTTTTCTAAGACCAATGATTATCTGGTACAGTATGGGCAAACGCCTATCGATTGGCAATTACCGCAATAGTTGTCAAAATAAATGAAACATAAACAAAATATAAGCTTGAAGCCATATCCAACCGCAAATAGCCAGTTAGTTATTGAAGATATGCAAGCCAGCACATTTTGGTCACTTCAAGATATGAGCTGGATGAACATAGCTCTTAAACTTGCTAGGCAAGGTGCTGAGCGTGGAGAAGTGCCGGTAGGAGCGATACTGGTACACGACCAGCAGATTATTGGTCAAGGATTTAATGAACCAATTGGTCGTCACGATGCGACCGCTCATGCCGAGATTGTCGCATTAAGAGAAGCGTGTGCGCGCTTAAAAAACTATCGTTTACCATTACAGACAACGTTATATGTTACCTTAGAGCCTTGTACGATGTGTATCGGAGCGCTCATTCATGCGCGGGTAGATAGATTGGTTTATGCAGCAAGCGAGCCACGAGCGGGTATGGTTGGTAGTCAAATAAATTTACCGATACAGCCTTTTTATAATCATGCTATCGAAGTACATAATGGCTTATGTCGTGAGCATAGCAGCCAGATGCTTAAGACCTTTTTCCGTGAACGACGAAAAGCGGCAAAAAAGAAAGACAATATAAGCAATTAACAAGATATCAGTCTTGCTGCTAGTGATGGGTAGGTTTCTTTGCTATAATATCGCCCTATTTGATGACGAAATGATGAATTAATTGTCAAGCGTTTGATAAATAAGTAAATATTGTTCTGCAGCTAGCATGCACTAAGCCGTATCAGTATCGTCTACTATTAAGTGAGTATTATGACCGTTTCTACAGCTGATAACGCTATACTTGATAAATTTAGTTCTGGTAGTAATGATAACCAAGCGCCAGTGTTGCGCTATCCAGTTATCTGCATTGATGGACCAAGTGGGGCAGGTAAAGGTACGGTGACGTGGCGTTTGGCCCAAGCATTGAAGTATCAACTGCTAGATTCAGGTGCTCTGTATCGTATCGTTGGACTCAAAGCATTTGAAGCGGGATTAGTTGCGGCAGACGGAAGCCAAGCCATTGACGAGATGGCTGTATTAGCATTAACGCAGCGCCTAGAGATTGCTTTTGTACCTAACAATGCATCAGGACGTGTTGATATTTTAGTGAATGGTGAAGCGGTTGGTGAGCAGGTTCGTAATGAGACCGTGGGCGGCTATGCATCACAAATAGCAGTATTTCCAAAAGTTCGTCAAGCATTACTAAAGTTGCAACAAGATATGGCAACTCGTTCTGGATTGGTCGCTGATGGTCGCGATATGGGGACGGTGGTGTTCCCAGATGCGGATGTAAAAGTATATTTGACGGCCAGTGCTGAAGCGCGTGCCGAGCGCCGCGTAACACAGTTAATAAATGCTGGTCAGACGGCAGATTTTGACGCGATTTTAGCGACGATTAAAGCTCGTGATGATCGTGATGAGAATCGGTCGACTGCACCATCAAAGCCTGCAGAAGATGCTCTACTACTAGATAGCTCTAACTTAGATGCTGATGCAGTTTATGCACAAGTGAAAAGACATTGTCAGGATAAAGGTATTTTCTTTAATAGCTAATAAAAACAAGTTAGTAAGTATGAAAAAGTTTCCTATACGCTTGATTTTAGTATAAAATCACAGTAGTAGACGCTAATAATATGTAGAGAGTGATAAAAATATTCTTTCTAAGTGATAGAAAAGTAAAAGTATAAGAAATTGCAACACAAGACAGTTGTTGCTAGTGAGTTTAATAAGTTATGTGCTTACTAACAACAAACGTTTTTATATATGATTGTATGGGATATAAAACCAGTATTCTCGTTTTATGCAATCATAAATTTGATCCGTACTGTGCTGGACAGGATACGGCTATACAAAGGTAGACATAATGGAATCATTTGCTGAACTATTTGAAGCGAGCATCGAAGAAACAGGTCTGGATATCGAGCGTGGCTCGGTTATCACTGGTACTGTTGTGGCCATTGATAACGACTGGATCACTGTTGATACTGGTCTGAAATCTGAAGGTATCGTCGCTCGTGAAGAGTTTTTAAGCGAAGAAGGCGAACTTGAAGTTGAAGTTGGCGATAGCGTTGATGTCGTGGTTGAAGCGGTTGATAACGGCATGGGTCAAACCTTGCTTTCACGTGAAAAAGCCAAACGTGTTGAAACTTGGAACTTCCTTGAAAAAATCGCTGATAATGATGAAATCGTAAAAGGTATCATCTCAAGCAAAGTTAAAGGCGGTTTCACTGTAGATATCGGTTCAGTACGTGCGTTCCTACCAGGTTCATTGGTAGATGTTCGTCCTATCCGTGACACCACGCATCTTGAAGGCAAAGAGCTAGAGTTCAAAGTCATCAAACTTGATCAAAAACGCAACAACGTTGTTGTTAGCCGTCGTGCAGTTATGGAAGCTGAAAATTCAGCTGAGCGCGAAGAGCTATTGAACAAGCTTGAAGAAGGCATCGAAATCGAAGGTATCGTTAAGAACCTTACTGATTACGGCGCATTCGTTGATCTAGGTGGTATCGATGGTCTATTGCACATCACTGACATGGCATGGCGCCGTATCAAGCATCCATCTGAAGTTGTTGAAGTTGGTCAAGACCTAAAAGTTAAAGTATTGAAGTTTGACCGTGAGCGCAATCGCGTTAGCCTAGGTCTAAAACAACTTGGTACTGATCCTTGGGATAACGTTGGCGGCACTTACCCAGTAGGTAGTGTGGTTAAAGCACGCGTAACCAACTTAACTGATTATGGTTGTTTCGCTGAGATTTCTGAAGGTATTGAAGGTTTAGTACACGTGTCAGAAATGGATCATACCAACAAAAACATCCACCCATCAAAAGTTGTTCAAGTGGGCGATGAAGTTGAAGTAATGATTCTTGATATCGATGAAGAACGTCGTCGTATCAGCTTAGGTATCAAACAAACTCTAGCTAACCCATGGGATGAGTTTGATAAGAAACATGAGCGCGGTGATAAAATCACTGGTACGATCAAATCAATCACTGACTTCGGTATCTTTATCGGTCTAGACGGTGGTATTGATGGTCTTGTTCATCTATCTGATATCTCTTGGAACGAAACTGGCGAAGACGCTATCCGTAACTACAATAAAGGCGACACCGTTGAAGCAATGGTATTGTCAGTAGATGCAGAAGCAAACCGTATCAGCCTAGGCGTGAAGCAGTTAAGCTCTGATCCATTCAACGAATACCTAGTCAACAATGACCGCGGTGCTATCGTTAATGGTAAAGTAAAAGAAGTAGATGCTAAAGGCGCTACTATCGAGCTTGCTGACGAAGTTGAAGCGTATCTACGTGCCTCTGAAATTCAACGTGATCGCGTTGAAGATGCGACTAAGCATTTGAGCGTTGGTGATGATGTTGAAGCTAAAATCATCAGTGTTGATCGTAAAACTCGCAACATCAACTTGTCTATCAAAGCGAAAGACGAAGCTGAAGAGCGTCAAGCGATTAAAGAGCTAAGCAGCACTAGCACGACTAGTACTACTGCCAGTTCTGATGCACAGCCAAAAACAATTGGCGACTTGATCAAAGAGCAAATGCAGTAAGCTGCACGTTATTGATATAAGATTATAAAAGAAGCGACTATGGTCGCTTTTTTTTTGCTTAAATTTTAAGTGTATTATTAATCAATGAGGTTTTTGCTCAAACAGGCAAACTCTTATTTCCATTTACCGTAATATCCGCTATCATTTGCAACATTGAGTAACGAGATGTGAATTATTACTTATTTAAGACACTGAGATTATTTTAGTGTATGGCTATTTATCCTTATGATATTGATGTATAGCTTGTCTTAAAAGTAACCAGCTATCGAAAATGATGGTTCAATTCACAGTCATCTTATCCATTAATCAACAAGGCAAGCGTAATAATGCAGCAAGCGATTAACAAGTCCGAATTTATTAGTAATTTAAGTGCGAACTGTGACAATATGACTGATACTGTAGTCGATGATGCAGTACGTGAAATATTAAACTTGATGACCGATACGTTAGCCAATGATGGACGCGTAGAAGTTCGTGGTTTTGGCAGTTTTTGTCTGCACCATCGTCGTGCCCGTATGGGTCGAAATCCTAAGACAGGAGAAAGCGTACCTGTACCAGCCAAAGCGATACCGCACTTTAAACCAGGTAAAGCATTACGTGAAGCAGTCAATGATACAGTAGCAAATAGCTAAGTGTGTTATAAAGTATTTATTGGGTAAAATTGCCAACAAGAGTGCTTGCCAGCCACCTTTTCTAGAACTTATCACTAGTGAGTTTATAAGCATATAAATGTGTGGGTTGATGAAGGTTTTAGAGTGCTATTTTTAAAACACTAACGACATTCCAAATCGAGGTAGACGTCTCATGCGCTTTTTACTATTTGTATTGCTGTTTTTGAGCTTTGCTTATGCACTTGGTTTGGTGTTGGCAAACAATACCGAAGTTGGCGTAAATTTATTATTCTCGCAAGCACCGACGATGAATCTAGGATTGCTGCTGATTTTATGCCTTATGCTTGGTATTGTTATTGGCATCTTGTTGGCACTACTTATTTTCCGTGTTTTACAGAATAAGTGGGAAATCTCGCGTTTGCAAAAAGCGAATGTGAACTTGCAAGCGCAATTGACACAAGCCAATGCTGTCATTGATCGCCAAGCAAGTGCACCAACGGTGGAAGAAGCTGTTTATGGTTCGACAGCAACCAATGTGCAAGTGCAAGACGCAGAAGTACTTACTGTAGATGAAGGCGCGACACTTACCAAACAAAAGCGAGAATAAATTATATTTTGTACTGATCTATGAGCAGTCCATATATAGTGTTTTGATAATTCTGATATAGATATGGTAAAACCATGAATAATACAATGAATTCCCCAGTCATCGTTGCTTTAGATAATATGACGATGGAGGCATCAATAGCATTAGCTGATCAGTTAGATCCAACATCATGCCGATTAAAAGTGGGTAAAGAGCTATTTACTCGCTGTGGTCCTGAGATAGTTAAGGCGCTACATCAGCGTAATTTTGACGTATTTCTAGACTTGAAATTTCATGATATTCCTAATACTACCGCTCAAGCGGTACTAGCGGCAGCTGAGCTTGGCGTATGGATGGTCAATGTGCATGCCAGCGCGGGCTTAGAGGCGATGTCATTGGCTAAACAGCGCTTGTTAGACGGTAACTTTGATACCTTGCTGATAGCCGTCACCGTGCTGACCTCTATGGATAATCAAGCATTGATGCAAACAGGTATTACCGATGGTCTAGATGCGCAAGTGAGTCGATTGGCACAATTAACCAAGAAAGCAGGTCTTGATGGTGTGGTCTGTTCAGCGCAAGAAGCTAAAACGCTCAAGACACTATGTGGTCAGGATTTTAAATTGATTACCCCTGGTATTCGCTTGCTAGACGACAATGCAGATGATCAAAAGCGTATTTGCACGCCAAAACAGGCGTTAGATGATGGTTCTGATTATTTGGTGATTGGTCGTTCAATTACTCAGGCAGCAGATCCTGCGGCTAAATTACAAAAGATACTCCAAGGTATTTAGATACTTATAAAATATTTGGATATTTACAAAGCGTTTAGCATTTTATAGTGTCAGCATGATAAAAAAGACAGCCTAATCCGCTGTCTTTTTTTAATTTTTGCGGGTATATCAAAAAGTGCTAAACTATTTACGTTTATTTAATGATATTAGAACTTATGAAATTACAGATTTTAAGTGACTTACATATTGACAGTTATGCGCGTCAGTCACATCCGCTAGGGCATATTCCCAAAACTGATGCAGACGTGGTATTAGTTGCGGGCGATACTGCTAACAGCGATAGTGGTATGCCATGGCTACAAGAGCAGGCAGCACGTTTGCAAGTGCCTGTGATTACGATAGCTGGTAATCATGAATACTTTAATGAAGATGTGCTACATTTTGATAAAAAGCTGGCGACTTGGGATAATTATAATGCCCAGTCGCAGCAAGGCGTCCGTTTTCTACAGTGTCAACATATTGATATTGGTGACATACGTATCCTAGGTTGTACTTTATGGACAGATTACCAATATCAGGCCAATGAAGATACTATAGCTGCTGCTATGCGCTTTATGCGTGACTATAAACAAATCTATGCTGGAGGAGAGCTTTTTTCACCTGAAGTATCGATGCAAATCCATGCTAAGCAGCGTCAATGGTTAAAGCAAGCATTGATCACCGCCAAAACACTTGGCAAAAAAACTGTTGTGATGAGCCATCATAGTATCAGTCCATTATCGGTGTCTGAGAAGTATGCGAATCTACCAAGTAACGCAGCTTTTATCAGTGATTTATCTGGCTGGATGCATGAAGATTGGGCGCCAATACTATGGGTACATGGACATACACACGAAGCATTTGATTACCGTATTGGTAATACACGAATCATTGTCAATCCACGTGCGTATCCAAATGAGGTGAGCAGCACTGCATTAGCATTTGCGTGGGACAAAGTCATTGATATCGGCTAAGTAATTTTAGCCTCTTGAAAGTAAAAATGTTTTTAGTTATTTGTCACCTTGATTCGCATTTTTTAAAATAGTGAATATAAAATAGTGCTTATTTTAAAGTCTAACCGCCTAGACTCGTAAGCAATATTGCAATCGAACTGTTATTTTGTTCATTCATATCAAAAAATCTGCTACGCTTGCTACCATGAGCAAATATCTCAATAACAATCCCTCAAAACTGTCTGCTGAAAAACTTGCGAGTCATACTCCAAGTGCTCCGGCGCCTTCGCACCTGCCTAATAGTATGATTTCCTCAGTCAGCTTATTGCCTGAAGATAAACGGCTGATTTTATTTACCAGACATTCCTTACGTGAACGCTCTGATGGCAATGGTTTTGCCAGTTATCAATTACCACTAACACCTAAAGGTCGAGTACTAGCGAAGTCGTGGGGGCGTTGGTTGGCAGGGCATTTACCGTACTCGCTCGATGTAGACAGTATCTCAAGTCCGATTGGACGCTGTATTGACACGGCGCAGCTGATGCAAGCAGGTGCGGGACTACAACGTGATATTACGCATCAGTCATTGTTGGTAGAGCCTGGTAGCCTAGTGACTGAGCCTGAAATAGCAAATCCAGTATTTAAAGAAATTGGCGTGCTCAACTTTATCAATCGATTTTTGCAAGGTAATTTAGAGGGGACCAAAAACGCTTACCAAGGCGGTCTCGATATTTTATCGCTGTTTTATCAATATCAGCCGCAGCAAGGGCATCTCATGCTTGCTGTTAGTCATGATACGTTGTTATCTGCTTTTTTAGCAGTGATGTTTGATGTGGTCGAGATTGATTGGAATGATTGGCCAAAGATGATGGAAGGCGTGTTTTTGTGGTTTGATGATAAGCCGTTTGAACAAGCCAGTGCACACTTCGTTTGGCGCGGTGAAGTGTATGTGCGCCCGATTCATACTTTATTAGAAGACTACCGTGCTGCCGGCTTTCATCCTAATACATTGCTCTTACCACCAGAAGTAAAATGGATCTAAATACTATTTAATCTAGATACTATTTAAAAGATTACTACTCACTTTTCAATCAGACATAAAAAAACCTTGCCCCAGTATTAGAACCAGTAACAAGGTTTTAGTCATCACGCTATAAAGGCGAGATGTGGTCTAAACGTTAACAATCTTAAGCTTGTAGGCCTTTGATGGTTTTGTTCAGGCGGCTCTTACGACGAGCAGCTTTATTCTTATGAATAATACCTTTGTCAGCCATACGATCAAGAACTGGTACCGCTTTTTTGTAAGCTTCGGTAGCCGCGTCATAATCTTTAGCTGCGATAGCCGCATCAACACGTTTTAAGTAAGTACGAACCATAGAGCGTTGTGACGCAGCGTTGTGACGACGTTTGGTGTTTTGACGGGCGCGTTTACGAGCTTGTGCAGTATTAGCCACGCGAATCTCCTTGATAAAGACAGATAAAAATATGAATGTGGATTACAATAAAAAAGGGTTTAACCATCATCGGTAACGAGCAGCCGTCTCGCCAAACATGATGTCGATGTCTAATATTAAAGTACCTATCTGTTATTAAAGGCACCTAAATTAGCAATAGAGCATCGCAAGCGTCAAAACTGTTTGGAATAATTAAACAGCGTTAACGTGTAAAGCCGGTTATCTTAGCAAATTATCGCCCTTAGAACAATATATTTGATGATTAATGCTTAAAGAAGTTGTGTGATCATATATATGACAGTTTTTGTGTCTTTGCTCAGCTGTTTTTTGAAATATTTATCAATATTGTTGCACTAAAAACCGCTTATGAGTGAATAAATCGCTTAGCCGATAAAATCTCTTACAATAAATTCTACAGAATACCCTCAGTTATGCGTTAATTTAGGTATGATACTAGGGTAATAAGCGTCAGCGATTGGCTTTCAAAAACCAAAATTGGCATCATTATAAAATTTCCCACACTATATAAATGGATAGGCTATGCAGCGAAAAGCAATTGTAATTGGCGCGACAGGATTGGTCGGACAGCATCTTGTCAAACAGCTTAGTGAGCTTTATGACACGTTAATTGTGATTGCAAGGCGTCCGCCACGCTATATCAATACCAGTATGCGTTTTTATCAGGTTAATGATTTTGATAATTTGGCTGAAATATTTGCCAGCGTTGGTGTTGATCGAAAGACGGACGCTTTTAGCTGTCTTGGTACGACTAAGAAGCAGGCTGGTAGCGATGAGGCCTTTCGAAAGGTTGATCATGATTATAATGTCAATTTTGCCAAACTGTGCCAAGAAAAAGGTGTTGAAAATTTCTTTTTGTTATCATCCATGAATGCTGATATTCATAGTCGGTTTTTATACAATCGCGTAAAAGCTGAAACTGAGCAGTCTATTATGGCGCTAGGTTTTACGCAGCTAGTTATTTTCCGTCCGTCCTTGTTACTTGGCAAGCATAAAGGTCGTCCGCTTGAAAGTATTGGTCAAAAAGCCTTTCAGCTGATATCGCCCTTAGTTTCAGAATCATTGTCACTGCATCCCATTTCCGCCAAACGCGTTGCCATTGCCATGGCGATGAGTGCGCATGATGTTTATCAGCGTAATAAATACCGTAATGAACCAGCTATCCGAACCACTGATATCATCGAAAATAAGCAAATGCTAGCGATGACTAAAGTTAAAAAATAGCCTAAGTATTAAGTTGAAGAAACAATTAAAATTAAGCCCTAGTCATAAATAATCAGTCATGAATAACCAATCATACATAACAAGGAGCGTCACTATGTCAGATATGCCAGAATCAATAACAATGGATAAAAAGAACTTTGTGACCTGTGATTTATTGGATGCCAATCCTGAGTCGCAGGTGTGTTTGCCTAATATCGAAGGCAAGTCTTTTCATAGCTTTGGTGGCAAAAATAAATTCTGCGGTGAAATTGTGACGGTGAAATGCTTCGAAGACAATAGTCGCGTCAAATCATTGCTAAATAGCGATGGTAAAGACAAGGATGGTAACGGTAAGGTGTTGGTGGTTGACGGTGGTGGTTCAATGCGTTGTGCGCTGCTAGGCGACATGATTGCGCAGTCAGCGATTGATAATGGCTGGGTGGGGGTTATCGTGTACGGCTGCGTCCGTGATGTTGATGATATGGCAGCAATGGACATCGGTGTTATGGCGCTTGGTTGCATTCCGCGTAAATCGAATCGCCGCGATGAAGGTCAGACGGATCTCGAAATCAGCTTTGGTGATTTAACACTAAATTCTGGTATGTTTGTCTACGCAGACAATAACGGTATTATCGCTAGCGACAAGCCACTAATTTAAAAATGGCTTATAATTTAAAAGCAGCTTAATGCATATAACTCAAAAACCTCAGCTTAGCCGTTGAGGTTTTTACATTTAATCATCCTGTCTTTATATACGAATATAATCTTTATCAGCTATTTGGCTATTGGTTTTTTAATAAAAATGCTAAGTGACAAACCGTTACGGCATAAATTTTGGTAATTGCTGAAATATTCGTATAATAGCTCTCTGACTCTTAACATTGATCCTACTCTTTATGCCTATCATTGCTTTGACTGACGCCTTTGAACCAATTAACCAGCAGTTGTTTCCTATCCAGAATGCCGAGCGGCGTTGGCTAGCACCTGTGCATGGTGCAGTCAGCAGCTTGTGGCTAGCAAGTCTGGTGCAAACACCGCTATGGAATGTTGCCGACCGATTAAAAGTGGTGGTGACGCGTGACCAAAACCAGCTCAATCAGATAGAGACGGAATTGGCATTTTGCGGCGTCGATGCTTATGTGTTCCCCGATTGGGAGACGTTGACCTATGATGAGCTGTCACCGCATCAAGATATTGTTAGTGAGCGTATCAATCTATTAACAGATATGCCAACGACAGGCGTACTATTGATATCTGTACAAGCATTAATGCATCGCGTAGCACCGCCAAGCTGGTTGATTGGGCAGCATTTTGATTTGAGCGTTGGTGATCGATTTGATATCAATACCCAGCGCGGATTGCTGGCAAAGGCAGGGTACCGCGCCGTTGAGAATGTGTTTGAGCCGGGTGAATTCGCGGTACGTGGCAGCATCATTGATATCTTTGCTATGGGTCAGCCGTTTCCACTACGTTTAGATTTGTTTGATGATGAGATTGAGACCATTCGTTTTTTTAATCCGCAAACCCAGCGGACATTAACCGTTGATGACCTCAAAACAATGATGAGCGGCAACGATAGTAGCATGGGCAAAGAGTCACTATCGCTGCTACACAAGCTGCCAGATATCTCAAAACCTATCGAACAATTCCAAATACTACCAGCAAAAGAGTTCCCGCTTGATGAAGGGCGTGAGACGTTTCGTACCAACTTCGCCACGATGTTCCCTAATGCGAGCAGCCGCAAGTTTGAGCTACATAAAGACGTAATGGCAGGTATCGCTAGTAGCGGACTTGAATATTATCAGCCGCTATTTTTTGATTTAAAAGCGTGGACAGCAGAGAGTAGCTTGTTTGCTTACTTACCAAGCGATGCGCTTTTTATCACTGATGAACTGATTAATGAAAAACAGGTAGATTACTGGTCACAAATTCAGCGCCGCTATGAAGAGCGCCGTCATGATATCGATAAACCTATTGTCGCGCCTGAATGGTTATATTTGCTATCGAATACCTTAAATGAGCATCTTAATCATTATCCACGCGTGATTCTCAGTGCGCGCAATGAGCTGGCTAGCATGACGGATGTCGCTGCGATTGACAGCGATAATTCGTTATTGGAAGATACTTCATTGTTAGCAGATGGTTCATTGCTGGAAGTTGAAGAGCAGTCAGATTCACAGCCACAACTGCCGCTTGCGCCAAGTAAGCAGCAAGGCTTGGTGACGCTCAGTGCGCAAGAGCCGCCACAATTGGCTGTTAATCACCAAAAGGCTGAGCCTCTTACCCAGCTATTAGAATTTTTAGCGTTACAAGCGCAAACAGCGACGCCAGTATTGATCGTTGCTGAAACAGCTGGTCGCCGCGAAATTCTCATTGAACTGTTTAAAGGCAAGATTGACATTAAGGCTTATGACAGCTTTGCAGCGTTTCTAGCAGCGGACAAAACCAACAGCGTTAAAGGTAATAAGCTGCCGCAAGTTGGTTTAACCGTTGCGCCCATTGAACGTGGGGTATATGTTCCTGAGCGTTTGGTGCTGATTAGTGAGACGCAATTATTTGGTCGCCAAGTATTGCAAACACGCCGTCGTCGTCAAAGCGGGGTGTCCGAAGAGTTTTTGGTTAAGAGTGTCACCGAGATAACCGAAGGCAGCCCAGTGGTGCATATCGAGCATGGTATTGGGCGTTACAATGGGCTGATTACGTTAGATGTGGGTGATGGCGAGCAAGAGTTTATTCACTTAAAATATGCCGATGATGCCAGTATTTATGTGCCCGTTGCTAATTTGCAAATGATTAATCGCTATAGCGGCGGTGATCCTGCGCTTGCGCCATTGCACAAAATCGGTAGCGGAAAATGGGATAAGGCTAAGCAAAAAGCGCTTGAGCAAATCCATGATGTAGCGGCTGAGCTGCTTAATATGCAAGCGCGTCGTGAAGCTAAAGTCGGTATTCATTTTAAAATAGATGCGTCACAGTATGAGCTCTTTGCCAGTCAGTTTGCCTTTGAAGAAACGCCTGATCAAGCGAATGCCATTCATGCGGTGATGGAAGATATGCGACAAAACCAGCCAATGGATCGGCTCATCTGCGGTGATGTGGGTTTTGGTAAAACAGAAGTGGCTATGCGGGCAGCATTCATTGCCGTCAGCGCCGGTTATCAAGTGGCGGTGCTAGTGCCGACGACCTTGTTGGCCGGTCAGCATGAAGATAATTTCCGCGACCGTTTTGCTGATTGGCCAGTGCGTATCGAGACGCTATCGCGCTTTGGCGGAAAAAAGCATCAAGAAACGGTGTTGACAGATCTAGCAGCAGGTAAAGTCGATATCGTCATCGGCACCCATAAACTGTTACAACCTGATGTGAAATTCTCTAATTTAGGTTTGATGATTGTCGACGAAGAACATCGCTTCGGGGTGCGCCATAAAGAGCGTATCAAGGCGATTCAGACTGATGTGGATAGTATGTCGATGACAGCAACGCCGATCCCGAGAACGCTTAATATGGCGCTCTCAGGTATGCGTGACATGTCCATTATTGCGACACCGCCAGCACGTCGTTTGGCGATTAAAACCTTTGTCATGCAGAAGACCGACGCTCTAATGAAAGAGGCTATCTTGCGCGAGCTATTGCGCGGTGGGCAGGTTTATTTATTACATAATGATGTGGCGAGCATTGAGCGTATGGCAGAAACCATACGTGAATTGGTGCCTGAGGCGAGAGTAGGGGTTGCTCACGGGCAAATGCAAGAGCGCCAACTTGAGCAAGTGATGCAGCAGTTTTATCATAAAAAATTCAATGTCCTGATATGCTCCACCATTATCGAAACCGGTATTGATGTACCGAATGCTAATACCATTATCATTGAGCGTGCTGATAAGTTTGGCTTGGCACAATTACATCAGCTGCGTGGTCGTGTCGGTCGTAGTCATCATCAAGCGTATTGTTATCTACTTGTGCCTTCTATCAAAGGTCTAAAAGGCGATGCTAAGCGCCGATTGCATGCGATTGAACGTGCCAATACCTTAGGTGCAGGTTTTATGCTGGCTAGCGAAGACTTAGAAATTCGCGGTGCTGGCGAAATACTTGGTAAGCAGCAAAGTGGTAATATGCAGGCGATTGGTTTTAGCTTATATATGGACATGCTGGAGCGAGCGACAAAAGCCATTAAAGCGGGTAAAGAGCCTGATTTAAGCACACCGTTGTCGCTGACTAGTGAGATTAATCTGCATAGCTCAGCATTGATACCAGAAGAATATCTACATGATGTCCATCAGCGTTTGTTATTTTATAAGCGTATCAGTAATGCCGATGATAAAGAGGCATTGATTGATATTCGTACCGAAATGATTGACCGTTTTGGTACATTACCAGAGCAAACTAAGCAGTTGTTCGCCATCCACGGACTGCGTATACAAGCTGAGCCGCTGAAGATTAATAAGATTGATGCCAATAGTAATAGCATGACATTAGAGTTTGCGCCTGATACCCCAGTCGATGCCTTGGCGATTATTAAGTTGATTCAATCAAATGGTCAGCGTTATCGTATGAACGGTGCTTCTGGTATTCGTTATCAAGATGCTGATAAACTGGCAACGCCGCAACAGCGCGTCACCGCGATTCAAGAGTTATTACGCTATTTTAGCGAGCATATGGTGGCAGAGTCAGCGTAGTTGTTTTGGCATTTCGGCATTCTGAGAGCTTAGCAATGATTTTCGGTAGATTCAATCAGCTCAATAAGTCAGCTAGCCAGTGCCCAAGTAGGACGTCAAGACAATGAGTCATAGCGCTATTTTATCGGTCGGATAACTGATAAAATAGCAACATCCTATATTTAGCCTATTGTTTTTTAGTAAATTAAATTCTGCTTTTCTAGATTTATATTCCTTTTATCTGAGTGTCATAACAAGAGAACCGTCATTATGTTCCAACTTCATCATAAACTTGCTGCCGATAGTTTTTTAGTGGGTGATTTCCCATTATCGACTTGTCGTTTAATCAATGATTGCCAGTTTCCTTGGTTAATATTAGTGCCGCGCGTATCAGGTATCAAAGAGTTATATGAGTTATCTGAAGCCGATCAAACACAGTTTTTACGTGAGTCAAGCTGGTTGTCGAGTCAGCTAGCCAAGACCTTTCAAGCTGATAAAATGAATGTAGCTGCACTCGGTAATCAAGTACCACAGCTACATTTTCATCATATCGTTCGCTATCAAAACGACATGCAATGGCCAAATCCAGTATGGGGAGTTCCTGCTATTCCTTATACTAAAGAAGTGTTGGCGCAGATGCAGCAGACGTTAATGATGGCATTGCGTGGTCATCATCAAATGCCGTTTGACTGGCAAATGTAATAAATACCTGATTAGTAACAGGTCGGTAAGTTGATTGGCAAATTGATAATGATACTCTATTGGCTAGGCATTGATTAACTAGGTATCGATTAGCTGGGCATCGATTGACCCATCAAAATAACTGGAAAAATGGCTAAACGTTTAAAGTTAGGCTTTATTTTGGTGTCTTAGTCGTTTTACGGTTATGTGCCAACGTTATGCTCAGTTATTACAGCCCCTAATTTTTATATATTAATAGGTTTTAAGTATTTGAAATCCAGATAAATATTATCTGGATTTTTTGTGTTTGGTTTAAACGATATGTCTTATAATCCCGATTTAGTAGCATATTAAGACAAGATGAGTGATGAGTGGTAGGCTTTTGGCTATCAGTGACATGGGTTTTGTTGCATTTAAAAAGTATAATGTAATCATTGATTAATTTTATACATAACTTGGCATAGAGGTAGGTAGTACGCGTGTGCTATCCTCAAGCCTTTTAGTTTTTTACATAGCCTGTTTTACGTAAGCGAATACTTCATATGCCTTTTTTAGACACGCTGAGACCAAATCACTCTTCAAAAAATGAAGGGATTTATCGATTTGACTATCCAGAAGTCTTCGTTTTAATGCTTACGGTCATACTCCTCGCTGTACATTTTAATTTTAGACCTACTTCAATGGCACTGCTCGTTATTGTTTGTCTGCCAAGTTTAATGATTTTGATTTATAACTATCGCCGCCAAAAAAGCTTTTGGACGTCTAACATTGTTATCATTTTACTATCGGTGGTTATTGGGTCGATACAGTTTTGCACGGTTATTTCGCTTAGCTTAGCCGCGCTTATAGCACTCAGAATTATTATTAGTAGCCCTGAAAATCATTTAAAACTGATTGCCGTCTCTATAATCACCGTCATTGTCTTCTATTATGTTAGCGTTACCCTAAGCAGTGCTGATATAGATTGCCATGAAGGCTGGACCACACCAATAATATTATTAGCCAGTATGATCGTCATACTGTATCAGTTTTGGCATGTGTACCAAGAGTATATTGGTTATGAAACTCGTGCTCATCAGGCCGTTGGGCGATTAAGCACGATGGTCTCCGTCATTAATAAGTTAACGCGCTTCATACCTCCACAAGTTTGGGAGCCTATCGTAAAATCTGACAGCCCAGTTACCGTTGCTAATAAGCGCGCTAAGCTGACGATTATGTTCTCAGATATCGTTGGCTTTACGGAATTGTCAGATAGTTTGAGCGCTGACAATTTGGCTGATATCTTAAATACTTATATGCATTGTATGACATTGATAGCAAACAAGCATGGCGCCGTACTTGATAAATTTATTGGTGATGGCATGGTGTGTTTTTTCGGTGAGCCAAATAGTCGCGGTGCGCGCCAAGATGCTTTAGACTGTATTGCAATGGCAATAGATATGCGTCGCGAGATGCGAACTTTGAGGCAAAAATGGCGCTTGATGGGCTTTGAGGGGTTGTACATTCGTATCGGTATTAGCACAGGTTATTGCCATGTTGGTAATTTTGGTAGTAATAATCGTCTAAGCTATACTCTTATTGGTAAAGAGGCCAATCTAGCGGCAAGACTTGAATCGAGCGCTGGTAAAGATGAGATACTGGTCAGTGAGAGTACCTACGATTATATTTGTCATAATTATGACTGTCAGCATGCAGGTGCGTTCAAGTTAAAAGGTTTTGATAGCAAGGTAAATGCATGGCAAGTGCTGGATCCAGATACGTATAAAGGTCATTTATCAAAGTGGGTTGATCACACACTACCAGGTTTCAATTTGCATCTAAATTTTAAAGATATGAAGGATAATGATTATCAAGATATCAGAGCACGCTTAAATTTTGCGCTTGAACGTGTCGAGCAGGAGCAAGAAAAAGTGGCAACTGACATAGCGGCAGCAAGCAAACGTAATGACAATCAATGACAATCGTCATAAATAATCATCCAAAAATAATGTTTATAAAATCAAGCACAAAAAAGCCAGCTATTATTATGATAGCTGGCTTTTGCAATATAACAGTCAGATGAATTTTACGGTTAGCGTTTAGTGGTTTTCTTTTGCATGGTTGAGTGTATATTTAGGAATCTCGATGGTTAAATCTTCATCATCGAGCATGACCTGACAAGATAGGCGTGAGTCAGGCTCTAATCCCCAAGCACGATCTAATAAATCGGCTTCAATATCATCCATTTCATCTAAACTATTAAAACCTTTACGGACGACCACATGGCACGTGGTACAGGCTTTTGACATCTCACATGCATGTTCAATTTTAATGCCTTTTTCCAATAGCGCTTTACATAAGTTGCTGCCAGCTTCTAGCTCGACTTCGGCGCCTTCAGGGCAAATTTCATGATGCGGTAGTACGGTAATTTTTGGCATAAATCGTCTTTCCAGTGCTAATCAATTAAAAGAATAAAAATATAAGAAATGAGCTTAGTATGGTGACTAAGCCACATTTTAAATGTATCTGCTACCAATCTTGGGCATTCGTGCCTGCCATGCTGGCTTTAACGCTTTGATTCATAATACGGGCAGCAAAGGCATCACTGTGAGGCTTAAGCTTTGCTTGCTGTGCCTCGATAAGTGCCAAATCATCAGTACTGAGCGTTGTTTGCAACACTTGTATTTGCTCAGCCAATGAGTGCTGCTCCTCAGACGACAATAAAGCTGCAAATTCTTTAAGGGCAGATTGTAGCGCTAATACTTCACGCTCCGCTTCTACTTTGGTTTCGATTAAAGAACGTGTATTTTTATCTTCTTCTGCATGCTTGAATCCTGCGACGAGCAACTGCTCTTTTTGCTCATCTGATAACCCATAAGAAGGCACAATCTCAATCTTACTTTCTGTCTTGGTTGTGGTTTCCTGTGCGCTGACGGTTAGCTGTCCATTCGCATCAATACTAAAGGTGACCTCAATACGAGCAAATCCAGCTTTCATCGGCGGGATACCATATAGCTCAAAACGACCCAATGAACGGCAGTTGTCTACTGTCTCGCGTTCGCCCTGTACCACATGAATCACCATGCCTGTTTGACCATCTTGATAGGTGGTAAACACTTGGCGTTTTTTGACAGGGATAGGCGTATTACGTGGAATCAGTACTTCAACTAAGCCGCCCATGGTCTCAAGACCAAGCGATAGCGGCGTTACGTCTAACAATAGTAGGTTGTTATTACTATCGCCATTGACCAATTGATGCGCCGTTTGGGCAGCACCCAAAGCCACGACTTCATCGGGATTTAGACGACAAAGTGGTTGCTTGGCAAAAAACTCTGTCACGACTTGTTGTATAGCAGGCATACGAGTAGAGCCACCGACCAAAATCACTTCGTCTAGATCAGCACTCGAAAGCTTGGCATCACGCAGTACTTGTTCGCATACGCTCAATGTACGGCGGCTAACTGGCTCTGCAATAGCCAGTAAATCTGTACGGCGAAGCACACCTTGATAAGATTGCTCATTCACAGTGATGTCAATATTGACTTGTTCAGCATCCGTCAGGGCTTGTTTATAAGCTTTGGCTTGTTGCGCCAGTATTGACTTGTCATGACGACTCACATCTTTAGGATCGATATTTAATTGTTTGATAAGCCAATTGGTCATTAGACGATCGATGTCATCACCGCCTAATGCACTATTACCGCCAGTTGCCAGTACTTCAAAGACACCATCAGTCAGCTTTAAGATAGAAACGTCAAAAGTACCGCCACCCAGATCGTAAATTAAATAATAACTTTCTTTATCGCCGTTTTGCGTTGACTGGTCGAGACCATAGGCGACGGCAGCAGCAGTAGGCTCATTTAGCAGGCGTAACACATTGATACCAGCCGCTTGGGCTGCATCTTTGGTCGCTTGCCGCTGTGCTTCATCAAAATAAGCAGGGACAGTAATGACCGCACCCTCAATACTGTCTGCAGGCAATGCGCTCGCTGCCCGTTGCTCAAGCGCTGCTAAAATACGTGCTGATACTTCAACAGGCGATACTTTACCCTGAGCCGTCACAAATGCTGGCATGTCATCTTTGCTGCCGCTTAAATCATAAGGATGAGAGAATTTGATATCAGCTTTACTACGACCCATAAAACGCTTAGCCGAGACGATCGTATTTTTTGGATCATCCGCTAAGTGAGCTAATGCATCAGAGCCAACCAAGGGCTTATCTACACTTGGATAATAGACCACAGAAGGTAATAAGGTATCGGTAGCTGCGCTTGCCTCTAAGACTTGCGCCTTGCCTGAGCGTACTACCGCGACCAATGAGCGCGTAGTACCAAGATCAATTCCTAGGCCAAAACGATGCTGATGGGGTTGGGCGCTTTGATTGGGTTCGGCAATTTGCAATAAAGACATAAGATAACTCAAAGATAAAATGAAAGAGATAAAATTAATAAGTGAAATGAAACAAATATGATAAGCGCACTATTGTAGTTTAACTGCTTTGTATGCACGTGAAAACGAAGATACTTAGCGATTAAAAGTGCTTAAAATAAGGGATTATACGGCATCGCTATGACTATTTTAACCATCGCTTATAATATAGTTTTCAAATAAGCGTTATAAGCGAATAGTATTTATAAATAAATTTGGCATATAAAATAAATTAACAAGCTTATACGTCAGTTAGTTAGACGTATAAATCATCATCATCTGAATGCTCAGCAGTCGCTAACTCATCGATACCAGTAGTCACGTCAGCATTTAATTTGACTAAGAATTTTAGTTTTTGTGTCGCATCAATCGCCGTTTGCCAATCTTGGTTTTGGTAAGCATCGTTAAAACGCTTAGACTGTTTTGCCAGTCGCTCGGTGATTTGAGGGTGTAGTTGTTGCAATGTCGCACGATCTTTACCCTCGATAGCGTCATCTAAATCCATGCGCATCTGCATCGCATCTTCTAAAAAGTCCAAGTCTGCAATTGAATGCTCTAGATTCTGTGCTTGATCTGCCATGTCTAGTAGATAGCTAGCACGACTATCAGGCGCACTTAACGCTTGGTAGGCTTGATTGATTAACGCTGAGGCTTGCTCAGACTGCTGTTGCGCTTGCGTAGTATTGGCTAGATTCTTGGTGACATTATCAGGATGATAACGTTTTTGTAGCAGACGTAGATGCTGATCGAGACTCTCTTGATTGACTTCAAACTGTACAGGCTGCTCAAATAGGGCAAAGAAGTTATCAAACTGGGCTTCTGCAGTAATGTCTGTCATATCATACGCCTTGCTTGTTATTTATTTTGAAAGTTTTCTTTAGCTGAGAACATATTTATTATGGCTTGAATATAGAGTCAGGAAACTCTAAACTCAATGGTTTTTAACCTTTGAACCATTAAACGGTAAAAGACTCGCCGCAACCACATTCGCCTTTTTGATTGGGATTGGTGAACTTAAAGCCTTCGTTAAGACCTTCTTTTTCGTAGTCCATCAACAAACCATCTAAATAGACCAAACTTTTAGGATCAATAAAGATGTTAACGCCGCGGCTTTCGTAACGCGTGTCATTTTCATCAGGGGTATCTACAAACTCTAAAACGTAAGCTAAGCCTGAGCAACCCGCGGTACGGATACCCACTCGAATACCTTCGCCTTTGCCGCGATTGTCCAAAAAGTCTCGAACATGCTGAGCGGCGCGTTCTGTCATTTCAATCATGCCAACTCCCATTGACTATAAATAATAAATATCAATCAAAAAAATCTGTATAAACTGGCAATGAAAATAGCGCATTTGCCAAAAAAATCTTAATAACGACCAGTTAAGAATCACTAGAAAATAAAAGGTGACAATTACATTAGCGTTATTGTCACCTCTTTAGCGTTAGTAGCTGTTCAATACATCGACTACTAAAGTACTTTCATTAAGACCGTGTACTTAGAAGTACAATACTTACGCTAATAGGTTTAGCTAGCCACTTCTTCTGTCTCTACTGCTGCGCTATGCTTGCCTTTATAGTCGCTAATAGCGGCTTTAATGGCGTCTTCAGCAAGTACAGAGCAATGCACTTTTACTGGTGGTAAGGCCAACTCTTTCGCGATATCGTTGTTTTTGATTTCGCCCGCTTGATCCAAGCTTTTGCCTTTTAGCCACTCAGTCACGAGCGAGCTTGAAGCGATTGCCGAACCACAGCCATAAGTTTTAAAGCGTGCATCTTCAATGATGCCATTATCATCAACTTGAATCTGTAGGCGCATTACATCGCCACAAGCTGGGGCACCAACCATACCAGTACCAACGTTTTTGGCATTTTTATCAAGATTGCCGACGTTGCGTGGATTTTCGTAATGATCAATAACTTGGTCACTATAGGCCATGGGGTTTTCTCCTAGTTAGATGACGAGCAGTCAATTACTGACTTTAAATGTCTAACTACTCATCGATAATTGGGGTCAAACATTTAGTTAATAGAAACGGTATTTATAAAAACGGTATTTATAAAAACTGGATTTATAAGTGTCTGATCAATCGTTTAATGGTTCTGTTTGATAACTGTGTCGTTGTTTTCGGTAATTTTAGTGCTCAGCCCATTCGACTGAATCTAAATCAACACCTTCTTGGTACATATCCCAAAGTGGTGATAAGGCACGTAATTTATCGACTGCTTCATGCATTTGTTTGATGACAGTATCGATATCTTCTTCGGTGGTATAACGACCAAAGCTGAAACGAATTGAGCTGTGTGCTAATTCATCTGGGCGACCAATAGCGCGTAATACATATGATGGTTCAAGCGTCGCTGATGTACAGGCTGAGCCTGATGATACGGCTAAGTCTTTGAGTGACATCATGAGAGACTCGCCCTCAACGAAGTTGAAGCTGATGTTTACAATGTTAGGTACGCTGTGCTCAAGATCACCATTTAGGTAAATCTCTTCGATATCTTGTAGACCGTCCCACAGTTTTTGGCGTAGCTTGGCTGCATGTGCATGGTCTTCTTCATAACGCTCATTGGCTAAAGCAAATGCTGCCCCAAGACCAACGATTTGATGCGTCGGTAATGTACCTGAACGCATACCGCGCTCATGACCACCGCCATGCTGCTCTGCTTTCAAGCGGATACGTGGCTTACGGCGAACAAATAATGCACCAATACCTTTAGGACCGTAGGCTTTGTGACCTGAGAAGCTCATCAAATCGATCTTCGTGGTTTCAAGGTCAATCAATACTTTACCAACAGATTGTGCGCCATCGACGTGGAAGACCACACCTGCTTCACGAGTGATTTCACCAATGGCAGCGACATCAGTAATCGTACCAAGCTCATTATTTACCATCATGAGTGATACTAAGATAGTATCGTCACGTAATGCTTCTTTCACTTGCTCTGGTAAGATTAGCCCAGTGCTTGGCTGTGGCTCAAGATAAGTAATTTCAAAACCTTCTTGCTCAAGCTCACGGCACGTATCTAATACGGCTTTATGTTCGATCTTACTGGTAATGATGTGCTTACCACGAGATTGATAAAAGTGGGCGGCACCTTTAATGGCTAAGTTATCTGATTCTGTTGCACCAGAGGTAAAGACAATCTCGCGTGGATCAGCGTTAATGACTTCAGCCACTTGTTGACGCGCTGTTTCTACCGCTTCTTCTGCTTGCCAGCCATAGCCATGCGAGCGCGAGGCTGGATTACCAAAGATGCCATCTACTGTCAGATACTCGCTCATCTTAGCAGCTACTGATTTTGCAACTGGTGTGGTGGCGGCATAATCTAAGTATATAAGGTTGTTATGTTGGCTCATGCTGGGTTTGCCTCGCTGTTCGATAGGGTAATAGTGTTGATATCTTTTATGGAAATCTCTTTGGTAGAGCTGTGCTGACGCTCTGACACTGATTGCACATTTTCCATGTCTAATAATTGCGCTAATGTTATATTTTTCAAGTACTGTTCGATATGATTGGACAGTGCACACCATAAATCATGGGTTAAGCACATTGTACCACCTTGACAGTCGCCGCGTCCTTCGCACTGCATCGCATTAACCGACTCATCGACGGCAGATATGATGCTCATGACGTCTATTTCATGCAATGGTTTGGCTAGATGATAGCCACCGGCCGCACCTCGGATGCTAGTGACCAGACCACGCTTACGAAGTTTGGAAAACAGTTGTTCAAGGTAAGAGATAGAAATCGATTGCCGCTTGGCGATATCAGATAAGGAGACTGCAGTGTCTTGTTGGCTGGTCTGTAATGCCAAATCCAGTAACGCAGTAACGGCATATCTGCCTCGAGTAGTCAAACGCATGTGTTATCTCCAAACTTTTAAGTCATTTTTATTTAACAACGACCTTAGCAAAATGATAGTGGTGGTAGCTTGTAGCGCAATATGAAAGCTACTGATGGAATCACATAACCGCTAAGTTGTGTCTTATCGTTATTAAACAGCAGATGATTAACCCGATGTGTGCAACGATTAAGCCAATTATACTTAATCCTGAGTAATTTAGTCAAGATTAAAGTGTGGTTGAATGGTTAATCGAGCTTATCACTATGATTGATAAAAACAATGGTATTAAAAGGAGGGACTATAAGATTGAGAACATTGATTCCTAGCATTTTTGAAATACTAAAATACAGTCTTGAAGTTCGAGTATTACGTTTTTTTAACTTCTATCAATTATATTAGGGCGTGCTGAATGTTCAATACGCCCCAGTCATCTAAGCGCTTAGTATATTAAGCGCTTAATATGCCTTAATCGGCATCAAACGCGTTTGGTAAAGTAAGTAGCTTGTTATTGGTAAGCTGTCATTGGTAAGCTGACATTGGTAAGTCGTCGTTGGCGACATTAATTCATTAATAGCGCGATAATGGCTGCGATCATAATAACGAGAGCAGCCACGGTGACGATTATCAGGGTTTTTTGTTTGCTCTGTAACTCTTTAACCGTGATTTCAAGCTCACGGTTTTTAATAGTCAAGGTGTTTATTTGGGTTTGTTGCTCTTTGATGCGTAATTTATAGCTGTCCTTTTTGTCAGCCATTTCAGCTTCAGTAGGCTTGGTCTTACCTTTGCCACCTTTTATCTTTTTAATAAGACCTTGAATTAAGCTGCCAAGACCGAGTTGCATAATAAACTGCTTGACCAACTGTACTTGAACAGACTCGCCGCGCATTTGTAGTTTTTCGGTGGTTTCGCTGTCATGAGTGGTGATCGCATTGATCACTTGGATGCTATAAGCATTAATGATGACGTCAGGTTCGCTGCGGTCAATAGGTAACTCTGCGTCTAATAATACGCCTTTGGTGCTAAACGTGGCAAACACCTCAACATGAGGTAGATACAAGCGTAGCGCCACGACAGTACCTTGCTTGGCAAGTGGGTAAGCGGCCTTACGTAGTTCGGGATCTAAACGTAACAATAGTGTCAGCGCCGACTCGATGAACACCAGAATGATATTAAGAAAAGAGTGAGACAACGTAGAACGCTTCATGTAAATAATCCGTTTTATATTTGGCAAATTAGAGGCAAAAGACAAACAAGAGTCAAAATTGACCCAAAAGGTGCAGTGATATTTTGCTTATAGTAACGCCTTTATAATAAAAAGTAACGCTAGTTTCTGTCAGTTGGGAAATTATTACTTTACAATTTGGTAATCAACAAGGACACAGATATTTATGACTGGCGATGCCTCAGTATGAGATGACATCTCTTTGAACGATAAGGCAGTATAGAGGTTGACTCGCTAAGTCGAAGTTACGAAAAGCCAAGGTGACTAGCAGTTATGACAGTTGCAGAGGCTTTGCGTAACATTGAGTGTCAAATACGTAGTACAGTAGGCAAAAATATGTAAAATCGCTTGCGCTCCTTATGCTGCCTTGATATAAAGACGATAACAAAGCGAAACCTGTTAATACGCCAGTCAGGCAGTTTTTATTGCTTAAATGCTATGAGAGCGTTACAATGCTTGGCGTGAGCGTTTATTATCCCCCTTAAACTTGAAGGAAATTTTATGAATAAGTCAGAATTAATTGATAGCATCGCAGACAAAAGTGGCCTAAACAAAACCCAAGCTGGCGATGCATTGAATGCTGTTATGGAAAGTGTTGGTGAAGCGCTAGAAGCTGGCGATAGCATCTCATTGGTTGGTTTTGGTACTTTCAGTGTAAAAGACCGTAAAGCACGTACTGGCCGTAACCCTAAGACGGGTGAAGAGCTTAGCATTCCAGCAAGTAAAGTACCAAGCTTTAAAGCGGGTAAAAACTTAAAAGAGCGTTTAAACTAAGCCGTTTTATTAAAAACGGATGCTGTATAACGACGTGATATACGAACGAACACAGCATTTACTTAGTAAAGCACTATATGATTTATAGCATGGCTGAAAAGTCATAATATGAATCATAAAAAAGCACCTAGATATTAGGTGCTTTTTTTATCGCTATAGTTTGTATCATACCACGTGAATATTTTGAGTCTGCATCAAAAATCACGTATCATAGGGCGCGCGATAGATGCGTTGTTTAAAAAGGCTGTTTTACTCAGTCTTGTTATTCTATATCAAATTCACACGTTCTTATTCTTACCATTGCCTGCTTAGATAGCATTGATATTAATAGTAATATTACAATGGTTTTTCATCAATATAGGTTTATAAAGCAGAGATAACTATGGATAAATTGCGCGATTTCTTAAAAAGCTGGCCAGGTCGCATTTTATTGATTTTATGCCTATCGCCGCTCGCTCTATTGGGTGTCGAAAGCTATTTTGGAGGCGGGGTCGATCCCAACCAAGTCGCTCAGGTGGGTGAAGCAAGCGTAGGGTTGTCCGAGTATCAGACTGCCGTAAATAACCGTCGTACTGAAATACTAGAACAAGTTGATGATGCCAGTCTATTAAATGAAGATGTGTTGCACGAGCAGGTGCTCAAAGGTCTCATTGATCGTACGCTATTGGAGCAGCAAGCGGGCAAGCTTGGTATGACAGTCTCTGATGACACGATTAATCGTTTATTGCGTGAAGAAGAAATTTTTAAGGACGCAGAAGGCAATTTTTCTAACGACCAATTCTCAAACTTCTTGCGCCAGCGCGGCATGACCAAAGATCAGCTATTTGCTGAGTTTCGTAACCAGTTAAGCCTCGACCAACTCAATGCCAGTATTGTTGGCACGGCAGTATATCCAATGCAAGCGGTAAGTCAATTGATTGACTTACAACTTGAGTCGCGCAATATCTGGCTGCATCGATTTAATTGGCAAGACTATGCAGATCAGGTCAAGTTAAGCAAAGGCGATATACAAGCCTATTATGATGCCAATAAAGACACGCTAAAAAGTGCGGCGATGGTAGATTTGGCATATTTGCAATTAAGTCCTAAAACAATTCAAGTGAATGAGGTTACGGAAGAAGATTTGCAGCAGCAATATGAAGCTTATAAGCAAGGGCTAGCGGTCGTCGATGAACGTAAGATCAGTCAAATCCTATTAACGGGTAAAGACGCGAAGACCAGAGCGACCAAAATCAAAGCTCGCTTGGATAAAGGTGAGTCTTTTGCGGCATTGGCTAAAACCGAGTCAGATGATCCATCAGGAGCAACAGGTGGCGATATTGGTACCTTTAATCCCTCTGTGTTTGGTAATGATGCCGCAGCAGTTGAGCAGGCTTTAGAGGGCTTAAGCGTGGGTGATGTAACAGCACCTATTAAGACTAGCTTTGGCTACCAGATATTTACCGTAACCGAAGATAACGGTAGTAAAATCCCAAGCCTAGAAAGTATGCGTGCAGAGCTGACAGCAAAAGCGAAAGAATATAAGCGTCAAGAAATCTATGCAGATAAAGTGACAGCGATTAATGACTTGGCGGCAGATGGCTTTAGTATCGAGGACATCGCTCAGCAAGAGAACGTAACGCTAAAACGTATCAAGGATTATCGTAAAGAAAACAACAAATCGGAGCTATCACAACCAGCAGTGATTAAGCAGGCTTTTGATGAGTTTACGATTCAAGATCAGGCAGTAACCGCAGGTATCGAGGTTGGTAACGGGACGGTATGGGTGCAACCAAGCAACTATCGTCCTACGAAAACGCTTAGCTTAGCTGCTGCTACGCCAAAAATCACTCAGATATTACGTCAAGAAAAGGCCACGGCATTGGCGCTAAAAGAGGCGAAGAAATTAGCCGCTGGTATTAAAACGCCTGCTGATATCAATAAACAGCCAGTACGTTTTCAATCATTAGGTGAAGTGAATCGCCAAACCACTCTATTGACAGAGAAAGAACGCGGACTGGCCTTTAGTCAGCAAGCAGCTAATAATGGCGTCGTTGCTATTGCCAGTGAGACTGAGATGGGCGCGACTTTGTTGGTCGGTGATCGTATTAAAACAGAGGAGCAGTCGCCATTATCTGATGTGCAAAGAGCACAAACGGCTGCCATCATTCGTGATAACTTGGGGCAAGATCAGCTACAAGATTACTTGGATTATCTACGCTTGGTATATAAAGTTGAAGTTAATGACGCCAATATAGCAAACGCGCAAGGGCGTTAGAAATAAAGCTATTAAGGAAAACTTGAGATACTTACTTAGTCATTCTTTCTAAATAATCTTCTCAAGTTTGAAGCATAAAAAAGCCACTGTCTACAGTGGCTTTTTTAATGAGTATTACTTTTATCATAAAGATTTAGCATTAATGGCGATACGAAATTCAATATTGCTATCAATGCTACTATTCAAAGTGATACGGAACAATTTAATGGCGGAAATGACGCATACCAGTGAATACCATCGCGATGCCATGCTCATTTGCCGCAGCAATGGTTTCATCATCACGCATAGACCCACCTGGCTGGATAATAGCAGCAATACCGACTTGGGCAGCGTTATCGATGCCATCACGGAAAGGGAAGAAGGCATCTGATGCCATAACAGCACCTTCAGTCGCTAGTCCAGCGTGCTCTGCTTTGATGGCAGCGATACGAGCTGAGTTAACGCGGCTCATCTGACCTGCGCCAACACCGATAGTGCGTTGACCTTTGGCATAAACAATCGCATTAGATTTGACGTATTTTGCCACATTCCAGCTGAATAATAGATCGGCGATTTGCGCTTCTGTTGGTTGTACATCAGTGACAATCTTTAAGTCATTGGCTGTAATCAAACCAAGATCTTGCTCTTGTACTAGCAGGCCACCATTGACACGCTTGTAGTCAAGCTGACTATCGCGTTGATCTGGCGCTGGCAGTTCGCCGCACACCAATACACGGACATTTTTCTTAGCAGCTGTCGCTTCAAGTACACCATCTTCGATGCTTGGTGCAATAATAACTTCTACAAACTGATTGTCGATAATGGCTTTAGCCGCCGCCAACGTCAATGGGCGGTTAAAAGCAATGATACCGCCAAAAGAAGACTCAGGGTCAGTACTAAAGGCAGTGTTATACGCGGTTACTTGATCGTTATCGACAGCGACACCGCAAGGATTAGCATGCTTAACGATAACGCAAGCAGGGGCACTAAAGGCTTTCACGCACTCAAGGGCAGCATCAGTATCGGCGATATTGTTATAAGACAGCGCCTTGCCTTGCAGTTGCTTAGCAGTCGCTATAGAGGCTTGTTGGCTTTTTAGCGGATGGTTTTCTGTATAAAAAGTGGCGTTTTGATGTGGGTTTTCGCCGTAGCGTAGATCCTGTGCTTTTTCGAGCTGCACATTAAAGATACGTGAGAAATTCTCAGGCTGCTGGCTTTCATTGACACGGCTACCTAAGAAATTAGCAATCATTCCGTCGTACTGTGCAGTATGCTCAAAAGCCTTCACTGCTAAGTCATAGCGCAAAGCAGGTGTCAGCTCGGTGCCATCATCTAAAGCGGCAAGTATGCGCTCATAATCTGCTGGATCAGTCACGATACCCACATGAGCGTGGTTTTTCGCCGCAGAACGCACCATCGTAGGACCACCGATGTCGATGTTTTCGATAGCGTCGTTCATGGTGACGTCAGCACGAGCAATGGTTTCTGCAAACGGATAAAGGTTGACGACAACCAAATCAATACGCTCAATCGCGTGCTCACTCATTACGGCATCGTCTGTACCACGGCGTCCTAAGATGCCACCATGAATTTTAGGATGTAGCGTTTTGACACGGCCATCCATCATTTCAGGAAAACCTGTGTAATCGGATACTTCGGTCACAGCAACATTGTTTTCTGTGAGTAAACGATAAGTACCGCCAGTAGACAGTAAGCCAAAGCCTGACTTAATAAGGCCTTGCGCAAATTCAACGATATTGGATTTATCAGAGACTGACAATAGAGCAAGTGGGGTTGTACTCATAAGAAAATTTCCATAAAAAAAGCCTGACGTAAACGTCTGGCAAGGTGACAATGACAATTGTTGCAGACAATATCATGGTGGATAGCGTCAATAACGTTAAATTGCCATACATAATGATTGGTAATAAAGACAGAGAAATGCATATAGCAGATGCTACATTAAGTCATAAGTTTTGAGTTTTTTGCGTAAAGTGCCACGATTCAGACCTAAGATTTGTGCACACTTGGTTTGATTGCCTCGCGTTTTTTCAAGGACAACCGATAATAGTGGCTCTTCAACTTGTTTTAAAATAAGCTCATACAAGTCGGTCGGCATCTCATCGCCTAGCATCGCAAAGTACTGTCGTACCACACGCTCCACATGTACGCGCAGTGGTTCATGCCGCTGGCTCGCATCGCTGTCTAATGAGGAGTCAACATGACGAGTTGAATGATGGTTAGCTGTACTATAATCGGCAGGATGCTCAGAGCTTGTGGCAAAATGATTGGCATTATGCTGTGCATGAGGTGCCATAAGATAATGTCCTTGGGATTGGAAAGAGTCAAACCATAAGATATCAGGGTATTATATCAAATTAATACCGTTTAGCGCTGACAGATTAACCTTATATTGGCAGCAGTATGACTAGGGTAGACGCTTACTATTATAACATTGCCGCAAAATATAACTGGCTGGGTCGCACTTGCATCACTACTGAACTTGCGACCTGCCTACGTTTTTCTGAGGGCTGAAGTTTTAAGAGACGAGGTTGTTTATAGATAGACAGTATTTTGTTGGTAATTATCTATTCAATACAGGGGACGTATAGTCACTTCTCGAATTTGTCTATTAGCAACAGGGATGGTAAATAATATGTTTCGACTACTGTCCGCCGCTAATTGGCTTTGCTTGCTTAATAGATAATCAGCTGGCGTGGCGATGAATTCTCCAATCATATCATTTGCGCCGTATACGCTGACTTTAATATTCGGATACAGCTGTGCTTTGGCACTTTGATTGTTTAATGTGGCACTGACATCGCTCGACTTTCCATCCATCTTAATCTTACTCGATTTATGATTAAGGTTGGTAATCGTGAATGCTGTTAGATCGGCACTAGGTAAACTACAGGCAGCGACTGCACATACTGATTGTAAGCGCTCTGCATGCACTGGGTTTTTCATCAAAGTTTCTAGATTAAAAATGACGTATTGAGCAAAAAGCAGCAGTGCTAATACTAAGCATCCTAGCGTCCATAGTAAGGATGCGATAGAACGTCTCTGCGGCGTAGGTGTAAATTTTGCTTGTGCTTTTCTCACACGCTCTTCGGAGGTTGACGCTTCATCTTTCAGTGGTACACCCATATCGAGCAACAGTTGTGATAAATCGGTATCGTCTTGTCGAACCTCTTCGCTTTTATTTTGTTCTTTTAGGAGTTTTTCGAGCCAAGAATTATCCGCAGTATCATCCACATTGGCATGAATATCATTAGCGGCTGCTGAACTGAGCGCCATTTGTGCCGATGAGGAATTTTCTGTTGTATCACCAGATGATACTTTCGCTGATGACGCATTGTTTTTATCTGTTTTTTTAGAGAGGTTGCTTGTTGGTTGGTTGTCTGCTGTAGAAGTATAACCGCTATTGTTCATATTGCTTGCTTGAGTCAGCCAAGCATCCATACTATCTAGAGAATCATACTCTAAAACGCTTTCTTCTGGTTCATCGCTATCCATATCATCATAGATTAAGCCGTCATGAATCAAATCATCCTCAATTAAAGTATCAGATGAAGCATTTTTTGAGTATGGAGGAGTGAGTGGTGACTTAGCAGCGCCTGCTGCATGTTGATTTTTATTATGATTGTCAGCGGTTTGTGCAGAATGTCGATTTGAATCGGCTAGCGTATTGGTGTCAGTCGTTGTGTTTTCTTGAATAGCGGAAGTACTGACAGCATCGGCAGTGAGGATAAGATGTTTATTGACCAAAAAACTCTGTTGGCATTGATCACAGCTAACCGTGGCGTTTACTTTATTCAACTGTGTTTGCTGTATTTTAAAGCAAGCTTGGCAATGAGGGCACTGAGTTTTTATGGGCGTGGTCATAGGGTCGAATCCAAAAAATTATGGTTATCAATACCGCTTAGCCACTCGCTAATAGTTGCCTATAGTGCTAATACTGCCTTTCGTATCAGCTTTAAATATTAGCTGTAAATGTCCATAAATCATGAGTAAGGACAGAGTGGCGTCAAATGCATGACATTTGACTGCCCTCTATCGTAACAGATGTAATTAAATGTTGCTAGCCTGTAAATGTACCAGATAAACGCTGCCAATGTTGGTCTTCTTGCGCTGTAAAAGCATGCTTTGCATCAAGCGCAAAATAAGGTTGATAAGCCGCCGTTACTTGTTCGGTTTGTGACTCTATTAGACCGGCCAATACAATGCGACCTTTTGGTGCGATTAAGGTGGCGAAGTAAGGCGCTAAGCCAATGAGCGGCTTGGCTAGAATGTTTGCAACGATTACGTCTACAGGTAATACATCGTTTTGTGCGCAGTAGTCAGTGAAGTCTTCTGGTAAAAACGCTTGCAGGCGATCCCCAACGTGATTGCGTGCGGCATTTTGATTGGTTGCCAGCACTGCTTGTGGGTCGATATCGACAGCATACACGTGGCGTGCACCTAATAACAAAGCAGCGATGCCTAAAATACCTGAACCGCAACCATAATCAATCACCACTTTGTCTTTTAGATCTTGTTCTGTTAACCAGTCAAGACATAAGCGGGTAGTGGCATGATAGCCTGTACCAAAGGCTAGACCAGGATCCATAATAATGTTAGTTGCCTCAGGATTGGGCGGCGTCAGCCAGTTGGGTACAATCCATAAATTATTGGCACATTCGATAGGATGGTAATTGCTCATCCATTCGCGCTCCCAGTCTTTATCATCTACAGCCGTGAGCCAGATACGGGTGGCTTGCACTTGTGCTGCGATTTCATGACTGAGCTGCTCGACTGCCTGACGACTGCCAGCATCGGTGGTCGCATCAAATAGCCCTGTCAGGATAACTTCATCCCATAGCGGTGATTCACCAGGTAATGGCTCAAATAAAGGCTGGTCACCTGCGTCGTCTAAGGCGATGGATAATGCACCTGCTTCTAGGAGCAGTGCCTCAGCCAAATCGACGTTTGCTTTTTCACATTGTAAATGCAGTTGTTGCCATGCCATAACGATAACCTTAATTAAAAATAAATGTCTATTTTGGATAAATGATGTGTGTGCACAATATAAAAAGTGAATAGAGACCAAGTGATAAACTTGGTCTCTATTCACTGCGGTGTGTCTTGATATTAGCGTAAGGCTTGCTTCGCTTCACTGATGACGCGAGCGTTGCCTTGGGCTTGTCCTGATTGCAAAATAATTTGCCACAGCGCGCGGCGACGACTGGTATCTTGAGAAACACTCAGACCACGGCGTGCCATGGCTTCTGCTTTACGCGGCTGGTTCTTTTTTAATGCCACTTGCGCCAAATAGAAATACACCGCAGAAGATTTAGGTGCTAGGCGCTGTGCACGGGTAAAGCTGTTTTCAGCATTGGTCAGTTTGCCAGCTTTTAGTTGACTGATACCTGCTTGCATCAAATTGCGGAATGCTGGCAAGTTGCTATTGTTGGTAGTAGCTTGCTGTGTCCGTTGCTGCGAGTTTTTTCTTGCCTGTTCTAGCAATTCGTTGTGTGACGGTGCTGACGGCTCAGAGATGATGTAGTCATCACGCGAAGGGATGATAATAACTGGATCAGGTTGGGTCAACACAGGATTAGATGGTGTAAATACAGGCGTCTCTTGAGTCAATGGATTGGTTGATTCGGCTGGTTCATAGGAATTATAAGGCTCAATGGGGTAGTCGTCTTCGTCCTCTGTTCTGACAATGGGCGCTTGCGTCACAGTCGCTATGGGGGCTTTAGCTGTTTGCGATGATGGCAGCGTTTGAGTCGGTACGGTTTTTATCACGGTAGATGCAGTCGGCGCAGTCTGGCAAGCGCTCAAACTCAACATGCCAGCTAGAGCACTGACTGCCAGCATCTTATTGGCTGGCTTGACTTTGATAGACCGCGTTATGACGGCTGACCTAGCTGACACAGTTTGCTTGAGAGATAACATTAGCTTGAGACCTTTTTTAAGTTTCACAAATAACTTTAGAACCATTCAACGGCACGATCATACCAAGTATCGGCACGACTTTCTGCATCATTACCATTTGACCCATCACTGTTTTCTTGGTTGTCACTATCAACAGCTTCGCCATTTGGAATTTCTAAACCTTCACTACGGCGCTGCTGGTTTTGTTCACGAGCACGATCTTGTTGATATAAGCCGACAGCGCAACTGCTGGCTTCTTCTGGTAAATATGCCGACAGGACAGGCAGATAGCGTGCATCTGCACAGCGCTCATTAGACAACTTGCCTGAGTTGTTCTCTAACCACAACCATTCAATACCTTCAGGCTCTGGTAGTGCCACAGGCGTTAGCTTCAAGCGATTCATATAGTCAACCCAAACTGGCAATGCGCCAGTACCGCCGCTTAAACCAATTGGCTTGTTATCATCACGGCCAACCCAAACCACACTGACATAGTTACCACTGTAACCTGCAAACCAAGCATCGCGGTAATCATTTGTAGTACCTGTTTTGCCAGCAAGATTTAGATTACTACCAAGTGATTGCACGCGTTTGGCAGTACCGTTTTTGACCACATCTTGTAAGGCATAGTTAATTAAGAAATTGGTCTCAGGCGGAATACTACGCTGAGTGTTTAGTCCAGTACGTTGTAAAATACGACCACGGTCATCAATGACGGTGCGAATACTATGGATAGGCGTACGGAAGCCACCAGTTGCAAAGACTTGATAGACACCAAGCATGTCCATTGGGCTAAGATTAACAGAACCTAACAATGCTGACGGGTAGGGTGGTATTTTTTCTTTAATACCCATGCGCTGTAACTGCTTGGCAAAGGTATCGACCCCAAACTCCATACCTAAGCGTACCGCTGCTTGGTTATAAGACTTTGATAAAGCGGTGGTAAATGGCACATAACCATGGTCACGATTGTCATAGTTCTTGGGGTTCCATTTAGTACCATCGCTTAGATTCACGGTAATCGGTGAGTCATCGACTGAGCTTGCAAGATTATAGCGTCCACTTTCAAGCGCTGTCATGTAAATAATAGGCTTCAATAACGAACCCACTTGGCGCTTGGCATCGACCGCACGGTTAAAGCCGGTAAATTCACTGCCACTACCCACCACAGAGACCAGCTCACCAGTCTCAGGATTGGCACTCACTAGAGCACCTTGCAAGTCTTTGGTTTTGCTACTGTTACGACGCAGCTCACCCAATTTTCTATCAACTGCTTTGTCTGCGGCTAATTGTGCAATAGGGTCCAAAGTACTGATAATGATAAGACCTTCATTCTTGAGATCATCAGAATAGTACACGGTATTCAGCTCGCGCTTGACGATATCCAAAAAGTCAGGGAATTGACTTTTGCCTTCGACAGGTTTGTCCACGACACCAAGTGGCTGCTTTAGCGCTTTCTCATAGTCTTCTTGACTGAGTGAGCCAACGGCCAGCATATTGCCCAGCACGACGTCACGGCGTGCTTTTGAATCGTTTGGATGGCGACGTGGGTTGTAGATACTCGGGCCTTTTGCCATACCGACTAGCAGTGCTTGCTGATCCAAGCGCAGCTCATTCAGTGGTTTATCAAAGTAAAACTGTGATGCCAAGCCAAAACCATTAATAGAGCGGTTACCGTTTTGACCCAAATAAATCTCATTGAGGTACGTTTGTAGAATTTCATCTTTGCTATAATGTAGCTCGAGCAATACTGCCATTAACGCTTCGTTGGCTTTGCGCTTCAGCGTACGGTCTGAGTTGAGATAGAAGTTTTTAATCAGCTGCTGAGTGATGGTTGAGCCGCCTTGTCTAGAGCCACCAGAGAAGTTGTTCAGTACGGCACGTGCAATGCCTCGTATAGAGACGCCTTTGTGCTCATAAAACGCACGGTCTTCCGTGGCTATTAACGCATCAATGAGTGGTTGTGGCACTTCATCTAACGAGACGACCAAACGATCCTCATTACTGTCAGGATAAATGCCACCGATACTCACCGGCTCTAAGCGAATGATGCCGCTTTTGGCAGGCAAAGTGCTTTGTACGGACTCAATCTTGTTACCAGCAATGGTCATTTTTATGACTTGCTCTTTATCCACATCGTTGGCGCTATAAGTAAAACCGCGAGTATGAATAAAGTAGGTATTACCTGATCTATGATAAGTTCCCGTGCGATCATAAGCTTTGTTGCTTTGATAGTTCAGCAACTCCAGCCATGTCTTCATCGTATCTTTGTCGACACTCGCGCCTTGATACAATTCAAGCGGCTGCGAATACACTTTAGCAGGGATATCCCAGCGCTTACCCTCGAACTTATGAGTAATGGTGCGATCAAGTTTGATTAAATATAGCGCCAAGAGCACCATGCCAGCAATAATGACAATTAAGATAAGACTACTAAATACCAACCCACGCTGCTGTGAAGGGAGCGTGTGGTTAACAGATTTAGAGGACTGTGTTAACTTGGTATTTGGTAACTTGGAATTGGATGTTTGCACTGATGTCGCACCATTTTGGTATAAAAAACTGCCTCATAATGACGCAAATTGACAAATTTTTCAATCTATCATCGTCAACGCAGGCATTCATTGATTTTAAGCTGTGAGTCGTTATGCTCTTCACAGCACTTGCTTATAGTATAATCTCTGTTAAAACACGGTCATTGCTAACAAAGCATTAAAAGCTTTAGATTGACAGTATCATTGTCATATAAGTGTCATATAAGTGTCATATTAGCTTCATGTCACCATGTCATATAGCCATGCACGATAGCAGTTTAGAGACGCGCCAACGATGTGTTTTTTATGAATTAACCGCTACTGTTATTGTTTTATTTTTTGTGAGCCGTGCTGAGAGTTATTTAAAATAGCTGTTTTAGATAGGTCTTCTGCATAGGCGTTGAGTCTCGTTAATGATAGTAAGTTTACTTAAAGCGAATAAGGTTCGAGCAAACCTGTCTAAAGGAAGTAAGCGCGATTATGTCCAATGTCCCATCATCAATGGCATCGACCACCAGCCAGCATTATGAAGATAACTCTATCATCGAAGGTTTAGTACTGCCACTCGCAGGTCACTGTTTCCACTGCGGTGATCCTGTACCGCAGCCGCCGTTCCATGCCAAGATATTGGGTAAGTCGCGTGAGATGTGCTGTATGGGCTGTCAGTTAGCCTCTCAAAGCATTGTAGAGGCAGGGCTTGAGCAGTATTACCTGGACCGCTCAGAGATTAATCGTACGGCAAGTCTACCAACGCAGTTGACTCGCCTTGAGGCGTATGACCATGACGAGATCAAATCACAATTTGTCTATGCTCAAGACGGACTGTCGGTTGCAGAACTGTCCGTCAATAACCTACGCTGCGCGGCATGTACTTGGCTAATTGAGTCGCGTCTCGATGAGTTAGAGGGCATCAGTAAATGTCAGGTGAATTTGACCAATCAGCGTATGCGAGTGATATGGAACGAGGATAAGCTGCCAATTAGCCGCATTCTAGCGGTGATTAATGAAATCGGCTATGAAGCCAAGCCTTATCGTCAAGATACGCATGAGGCGATGCTGGCGCGTCATAACAACCAAATGCTCATAAGATTGGGCATTGCCGCGTTGGGCTCGATGCAAGCGATGATGTATGCCGTTGCCATCTATTTTGGTGAATACAGCGATATGCTAATATTTCAGCGCGATTTTTTGCGCTGGGTATCTTTATTTGTCAGTACGCCCGTTTTCTTCTATGCGGGTATCCCGTTCTTTACCTCAGCGTGGTCGGCGATTCGTGCCCGTCAAGTTAATATGGATGTACCCGTCAGTATCGCGCTGATTGTGACTTTTTTCGCGAGCCTATATGCCACCATCACTGGGCAAGGGGAAACCTATTACGATTCGGTCAGTATGTTTATTTTCTTTTTACTGGCAGGGCGTTACATTGAGCATAATGCACGCCTAAAAGCCGCCACCATGGCCAATGACTTGGTCGTGGTTGAGCCAGTACTGGTACAAAAAATTGCGGAAGATAAAGAAGCCGCCGAGCTTATATTACAGCAGTTAAAGAAAAATGAGCTCGAAAAAACAGCTGTAAATGAAGACGTGAGTAATCAAGTCAGTAATTTGGATAAAAATGAGGCGAGCACATCAGCCAATCCAACGCCTAATTTTATGCAAAGCATGGATGCCAATGTTCATCAGCTCACATCAAAAATTGCACAAGACTGGCAACGCGCGCGTACTCAACAATCAGCTTTATCGACAACAGCAGATGAGGCAGAAGAAAAACAAATGGTCACCGCCCATAGTTTGCAAGTGGGTGATATCATTTTAGTTGAGGCTGGCTCTGAAATCATCAGCGATGGTATTTTGCTGAGTCAGACTGCTACCGTGTCGCAAAGCCTATTGACGGGTGAGGGCGACTTGATTATCAAGAGCCAAGGTGACTATATCGTTGGCGGTGCACAAAATGACAGCCAACCGTTTGAGATGCTGGTCACAGCATTGCCAGCAGACAGTCAAATTGGCTTGATTGATCGGCTGATGAACCGTGCCATGAGTGAAAAGCCCAAACTGGCACAGCAAGCCGATAAGCTGGCACGATGGTTTGTGGCGCGTATTTTGGTGTTGTCTGTCTTGGTATTCATTGGCTGGTATATCGTTGACCCAAGCCAAGCGATTTGGGCTACGGTCGCGGTATTGGTCGCGACTTGCCCTTGTGCGCTGTCTTTAGCGACGCCGATTGCGCTGACGGTCGCGACCAATCGACTGGCAAGCTATGGCTTTTTGACGACGCGTGGACATACGCTACAAACGCTCGCTGAAATCACTCATGTGGCCTTTGATAAAACAGGCACTTTAACTTATGGTAAGCCGAATTTATTAAATATTGAGCTGCTTAAAGATAATGATATTGCAACGGCTACAGATGAGCAAAAAGATACGCTACTAGCCATCGCTGCGGCTCTAGAAGTAGGGAGCCGTCATCCTATTGCACACGCGCTGCTTACCGCTGCCTATCAGTTGCATTTGCCATCGACGCAGGCCTTACAGCATTATCCAGCAGGCGGTGTCGAGGCAATGATTGATGGCGTATTATATCGAATTGGTCATGTAGATTTTGCGTTGAATGATGCCAATAATGATATGGTCATTGATCTAGTAGCACAACGCGCTAGCTCAGCGGTGGTTTTATCTTGTCAACAAAATGACTCAGTCACTTGGCAAGCGCTGGCATGCTTCTATTTCAATGATAAGGTGCGTGATAGTGCCAAAGCCATGCTCGATACGCTTAAAGAGTTGGGTATTGAGACAGTTATGTTGACTGGTGACCCAAGCCCGCAAGCGCTGGTATTGGCTGAAAGTTTAGGGATGCATTCTGCTTACAATGGTCTATCGCCAACAGACAAGGTCACTCACATTCAAAAACTACAGGCGAAAGGTGGCGTAGTATTGATGGTGGGAGACGGTATCAACGATGCGCCAGTGCTAGCCGCAGCAGATGTCTCGACTTCTATTGCGGGGGCGGCAGATTTGGCACAAGTATCGAGTGACAGTATTATCTTAAATGGTCAAATCGACGCTATTACTGCGGCTAAGCGTATCTCTGATAAAACGGAACGTATCATCAAGCAAAACTTCCGCTGGGCACTCATTTATAATGGCAGTGTGCTAATACCAGCAGCGTTAGGCTATGTGCCACCTTGGCTAGCTGCTATTGGTATGTCATTAAGTTCATTGTTTGTGGTTTTAAATGCGCTGCGCTTAAAGCGTGCTTAATACCCATTCAAAAAAACGATTAGCTGCGTCAAACTTACTTAGCCTACTAATGTAGTACTGAGATTCATTTTCCTTGCTGCTCACATTTTTTCAAACAGTATGTCTATTAGTAAGTATTTGGCTTTGCCCATAAAAAAACCGCCTTTAACTATATGAATAGATAAGGCAGTTTTTTATTTAGATAACGATTAACTGGTTTTTAAATTAGTCTTGTAAGTAGCTAAGCAAACGCATAAATTCAATGTACATCCACACGAGCGTGGCAAGAATACCAATACTGAATAACCATTCGTAATCTTCTGATACGCCCATTGCCACACCGCGATCGATATTATCAAAGTCTAGTAAAAGCGTAAAAGAGGCGATGATAATCACAAATAAGCTAAAGCCGATAGCGATAGCGCCACCTTCAAATAAGAAGGGTAAGCTTGAGCCAAACGCTAAAGAAAGTACCCATTGCGCCACATAAACCAGCATAATCGCAATCAATGCTGAAGTCACAATTGAGCGGAACTTTTCAGTCACTTTGACCAGACCTGAGCGATATAGCCCTAGCATAACGGCTGCCGTCACAAAAGTGGCACACATAGCGGTCACTGGTACACTCGGATACATCCGCATAAAGAATAGCGAGATGCCGCCTAAAAATATGCCTTCTAACAGTGCATAAGGCACAGCAAAGGTTTTGGCCTTATGTGGTTTAAAAGTGATAAAAAGTGCGAGACCAAAAGCGGCAAACATACTACCGAAGGCAGCCATCGTGATAAAGCCTTGCGACAAGCCTGCCATAAGGGCATAAAAGAAAAAGCCCACACCAGTGATCGCAGATAATCCAAGTAATAGACTGGTCTTTTGAATCACGCCCTTGACCGTCATTGGCTTACCGCCGATCGCAAGTTCTGCGCGACTGACAATAGGATTGGCCATAAAGTTGTCCTTAATAAAATGTAAATAATAATGATGCTAGCTACTTTAGCAAAACCGCCATTATTGTCAACTGTGTTTACGTGACAGCCATCAAGGCTTCACGACCTTATAGAGCTATTATTAGTTGATGTATTTTGGCGTATTGCCTAGCTAAACAAACACGTTTAAGAGTAACGTGCGATGGCTTTTATATGGGGTTGATTACGACAGTTAACAACGATAATTCATAAACATGCTAGTCTAAACGCTCGTTTATCGCTATCATTGGCGAGTACTTTACCGTTATGCCGAGTCGTTTTATGGAAAACTCAGCGCAATCCGCAAGATTGCCGCACTTACATGAATCAGAGCTGTTCCACGCTATCAAAAACCCTGCTTTTAGGCGTATCGGGCTCATGGGCCGCGCTGGTAAACGCAGTGTCACTCAAAGTTTGGTGCAAATTGCCCAGACTATCAATGAGATGAATCTCACATTAATTATGGATGTGCAGACGGCGAACTTGCCCACTTTGAACCTTACTGAGATTGAAAAGGTCAAAATCGTTAAGCGTAGTCTAATCGGCGAGATTTGTGATTTGGTCATCGTTGTTGGCGGTGATGGCTCGATATTGCACGCGGCTGAAGCGTTGGCACGCTACCGTGTACCCGTGCTCGGCGTCAACCGTGGTCGGCTTGGTTTCTTAGCTGATGTAAAACCTGATGAAGCGGCGTTTAAATTGCGCCAAGTATTGATGGGTGATTACCAGCTGGATCATCGTTTTCTATTGACGATGGAGATACGAGAAGGGCGCACTATCATTCATGAAGATATGGCACTCAATGATATCGTATTGCATGCGGGGAAATCGGTACATATGATAGATTTTCAGATGAAAATCGATGGTCAAGATGTCTACCGTCAGCATAGTGATGGTTTGATTGCAGCAACGCCTACTGGTTCAACGGCCTATGCACTCTCTGGTGGCGGCCCCATTATTCACCCGAGTATGGATGCTATCTGTTTGGTGCCCATGCATCCCCATACGCTGTCTAGCAGACCGATTGTGGTGAGCGGTAATAGCGAAGTTTGCATTCGCATTCACGAAGACAATCGCACTCAGCCGATGGTCAGTGCCGACGGCAAGCCAAGCGTGCCACTTGAGCAAGAGCAACGGCTCTATATTCGTAAGCATCCTGATAAGTTAACCTTACTCCATCCGCCGGGCTTTGATTTTTATGAAGCTTGTCGCACCAAATTGCACTGGAACGTCCATGCTGAGGAATTCAGTCTTGACGTGGATGATGATATTATGGACGACGAATAAGTGTCTCTTTTATATAAAAACGTTATAAAAAATATGTTATAAAAAATATGTTATAAAAAATAGTGGTGGAGAATAGGTAGGATGGACAAGCAAACGATATTAGCAAGTTTAACGCCAGAAGTGGTGGATAAATTCCGCATGGCGATTGAGTTGGGCAAGTGGCCTGATGGTCGCAAGCTGACCGCTGAGCAGCGCGAAACCTGTATGCAAGCGGTGATGGTGTGGGAGCACGAGCATCTGCCACCTGCTGAGCGCACAGGCTATATTCATAAGCCAGTCAAAGACGATGGTTCTATCGTCGGGGCAGAATGTGATGTCGAGCATGAGCATCATTATCCAAACATGCCTAATCCGAAAGGCGCAGTCCAACCCGTCAAGTTTCGTGATAAATAGGCTAAAGGCTAAGTTTTATGATAAAAAATGAAGCACATAAAAAAGGCCACGCTAATCAGCGTGGCCTTTTCTCATTTAATAACTTTTTAAAGCGCCGTCGTATCAACACTAGGGCGAACCGTTAATGGGTTTTTTTGCATCAAAAATCCTTGCCAGCCCCAATGTAAAAAATTGCGGATATTGGCATGGTCAGTACCGTTAGGAGTTGCTTGAACTTTGGCATAATGCTCGCCAAACAGTTTTAGCGTATCCAATTGATTTAGACCATGGTGCTTGGCAAAGCCAAAAATTTTCGCACTACCTTCATTTTCACCAGCTGCATTGTGTACCATACCATTCACAAACGGGGCAGGTGCGTAGCGATAAAAATCATCAATAAAACTGATGACATCATTGAATCCAATGGCTTTTTTATCCAAACCATTAAGTAGAGCCGATACATCTGATTGGCGGATACTCATAAATAAATGACCTCAGAGCAGATTAAAAAAGTGAAAGTATGTAACTTAGCGATTGAAATAGTCTTCGTCATCAAATGAAGGCGCAAAATTGCCTTGCTCAAGATGTTGCATTTGCGACTGTACAGAACGCTCATGCTGAATACGTTGGTAAATCTCTTCGCGGTGTACGGCAATATCTTTCGGTGCATTGACACCGATACGTACTTGATTGCCTTTGACACCTAGGACAGTCACACTGACCTCATCACCAATCATTAGCGTTTCGCCCACGCGGCGTGTCAAAATTAACATGCGTCACACTCCTTATGTCGCATCAACAAATTATTACTCATCAGATTACTTCTCAATTGCAGGACATTACCGCAGCCCTAGAAAGACAATGTATCAATGAAAACCACAATGCTTACTGTTGTGCCAATAGCGGTAATGATAGGTAGATTCATTTAGCCCAAATGAAAGCCCCATTATAGGGGGCATAACAGAGACTGTCACGGGTTTTCACAAAACTATTGGGTAAATAGTTACCCTAGCAATAATAAAAAATAAAAATAGGATCTAAAAAGACCCTATTTAATTTAATACATTGTTGAAAGTAATTGATACTGACTTAATGCATAACTGTTAATGCTAAATCGATTATTTTAAGCGTTTTAAAATAAGTTATAGCCCAGCGATTTTACTTTCGCCATCTTCACGATCCAGACCAAATGCGGTATGTAGTGATTTAACGGCTTTTTCTAAATACTGTTCTTGGATAAGGACAGACACTTTGATTTCGCTGGTTGATATCATTTGAATATTGATATTGTTTTCAGCAAGCGTTTGGAACATGAGGCTCGCAACACCAGCATGAGAGCGCATGCCGACGCCGACTAAAGAGACTTTAACGACTTCATCATTAGCCAATATCTCTTTAGCACCGATCTCATCTTTGACTTCATTTTCCAGTACTTTCATGGTTTTGTCCATGTCAGTACGGTTGACAGTAAAAGTAAAGTCGGTGGTGCCGTTGGTAGAGAGGTTTTGCACTATCATATCAATTTCAATATTGGCACGACCAATCGGGCTTAGGATAGCAGAGGCAATACCAGGATGATCAGGTACACCGCGCACGACTATTTTTGCTTCGTCTCGATTAAAAGCGATACCTGAGATGATTGCCTGTTCCATGTTGTCTCCTTCGTCTATCGTAATTAGGGTGCCGACATTGTCTTGAAATTCTTGGTCGAAGCTACCATCGTTGTTTTCATCAAAGCTAGATAATACGCGCAGTGGTACACCATATTTACCGGCGAATTCTACCGAACGAATCTGTAAAATCTTAGAGCCAAGACTTGCCATCTCTAGCATTTCTTCAAAGGTAATTTTTTCAAGTTTTTTGGCTTTTGAGGTCACACGAGGGTCAGTGGTATAAACGCCATCAACATCGGTATAAATCTGACATTCATCAGCACCCAAGGCAGCAGCAATAGCGACACCTGTGGTATCAGAGCCGCCGCGCCCTAATGTGGTTGCATTACCTTCGTCATCAATACCTTGAAAGCCTGCAACGATGACGACATTGCCTGCATCAAGTTGCTCACGTATGTTTTTGTCATCGATGCTTTCGATACGAGCTTTATTGTGGGCATTGTCCGTTTTAATCGCTACTTGACGACCAGTAAATGAACGAGCGCCTACACCAAGCTCTTTAATCGCCATGGCAAGCAATGAAATCGATACTTGCTCACCGGTTGAGACCATTTGGTCGTATTCACGGGGATCAGGCTGAGTGCTAATTTGGCGTGCTAGATCAATCAAACGGTTGGTTTCGCCGCTCATGGCAGAGACGACAACAACTATTTGATGACCGTTGTCATGCCAGCGTTTGACTCGTTTGGCGACGTTTTTGATGCGGTCGATACTGCCCATCGAGGTGCCGCCGTATTTCTGTACTATTAACGCCATAAAAATCTACCTATTATTCATTAATGGCCTTTTATTATCATCAATGAGAGCCAATATGCGGATGTGACGCTCAATCAATGATTGTATAGATAAAGCCGTATTATAAGAATTGCGCCCATGCTTTTCGTTTATGTATTCAGTAGTGCTGACTAGGTAATGCACGCACGATGCATATAAACGTTGACCTTTATATCATATCTACGTCACAACGTTAAGTGCCCGTAGCGCTTAGATACATGGCGATTGGTTATAACCGTCATAACCAATCGCGTATCTTATGCGTTGTAGACCAGAGTGATGCGCTGTATTCATGTCTTTTTCAGGACTAGCTAAGCTGAGTTTCAATCCAAGCAGGTAGGGCGTTGATAACCGCGGTACTGTTGCCAGACTTTGGCGCGCCGCCTTGTGCGTAATCTGGCTTACCACCCCCTTTACCGCCCAGCTCACTTGCCAAATGACGAATGATATCACCAGCTTTTACTTTAGCAGTCACAGACTTTGCCACGCTTGCAGCTAGGGCTAACTGTTCGTCTTTATCACCAATCAATACAATCACGCTATCAGGGAGTTTAGATTTAATATCGTCCATCAGGGTACGGATAGATTTGCCGTCGATACCGCTTAAGGTACTGATAAGCACGGGCGTGCCTGCGATGGTCTGTACTTCATCGAGTAAATTGGCTGCTTGGGCGCTGGCGATTTTTTGCTCTAAACGCTCTAGTTGTTTCTCAAGTTCGCGCTGCTTATCCGCCATGGTACGCACACGCTGCGCCACTTCAGGACGTTTCACTTTTAGCTGACTGGCAAGCTCGCTCAGCTGCTGCTCACTTTGCTGAATGTTTTTAATCGCATTCATGCCAGTGACCGCTTCAATACGGCGGATGCCAGCAGCAATACCTGATTCGCTGGTAATTTTTAGCACACCAATATCACCAGTACGTTTAACGTGCAAACCACCACAAAGCTCAATAGAGAAGGGCTTGCGCTGACCATCGACAATACTGTCAGTGCCCATGGTTAAAACGCGAACGTCACTGCCATATTTTTCGCCAAACAATGCCATTGCACCTTGTTTCATCGCTTCGTCGATAGACATATTCTCGATGCGAGCAGGGGTGTTGGCTTGAATTTGCTCATTGACTAAGCGTTCGATACGCGTAATTTCAGCAGTGCTGACGGGCTTGTCATACGAGAAATCGAAACGTAAGACTTCGCTTGATACTAGCGAGCCTTTTTGCGTGACTTCATCACCCAATACTTCTCTTAATGCGGCATGCAATAGATGCGTGGCAGAGTGGTTTTTGGCACTTGCTGCGCGAATACTTGACAAGACTTGCGCATCAGCGTTTTGTTTGGTGTTAATGTCGCCCATGGTCACGACACCATAATGGATGATGGCTTGACCAGATTTTTTGGTGTCTTGCACTTCAAAAACGCCCGTTGCAGTGCGAATTTCGCCAAGCTCACCAACTTGACCACCACCTTCAGCATAAAACGGTGTACGGTCAAGTACCACGACGCCTTCCATACCTTCGTTTAAGCTATCGGCTGGACTGCCATCTTGATACAGCGCATCAATCGTGACGCCTTCTTCTGCAAGCTGCTCATAACCGATAAAGGTCGTTGGGTTTTCTACTTGAATGACACTGCTATAATCAACGTCAAATTTGCCAGCATCACGAGCACGCTCACGTTGCGCTTGCATATGCTCATCAAATTCAGCTTCATCAATCACAATACCGCGCTCACGAGTGATATCCGCAGTCAAATCGACCGGGAAACCATAAGTATCGTACAGTTTAAATGCAGCTTCCCCAGATAACGTGTCGCCATCTTTTAGACCTTCCAGTTCGCTGGCAAGTAGACGTAAGCCTTGTGCCAAAGTTTTGGCAAACTGTGCTTCTTCTTTTTGAATGGCATTTTCAATGATGCTTTGCTTATCTTTGAGCTCAGGATACGCCGTACCCATTTCAGCAACCAAGGGCTCGACCATTTTATAGAAAAACTCACTGTCAGCACCAAGTTTATTGCCATGACGTACCGCACGACGAATGATACGGCGCAGTACATAACCACGACCTTCGTTGCTTGGAGTAACGCCATCAGCAATCAAAAATGAAACAGCGCGAATATGGTCAGCGATGACTTTTAATGACGATTGTTGCTGGTTTTCAATCTCTAAAATCTCAGCTGCCGCATCCATTAAATGTACAAATAAATCTATCTCGTAGTTGCCATGGACGCCTTGCATGATGGCGCTGATACGCTCAAGCCCCATGCCAGTATCTACGCTTGGCGCTGGTAGTGGTAGCATAGTGCCATCTTTTTGACGATTAAACTGCATAAAGACGCAGTTCCAAATCTCGATATAACGGTCGCCATCTTCTTCTGGTGTGCCCGGTAGGCCGCCTTCGATATCGGCACCATGATCATAAAAGACTTCAGTACAAGGGCCGCAAGGACCAGTGTCACCCATCGTCCAAAAGTTGTCTGAGGCGTAAGGCGCGCCTTTATTATCGCCAATACGGATAATGCGCTCGCTAGGAATACCGATGTCTTTATGCCAAATATCAAAGGCTTCGTCGTCAGTCTCATAAATGGTCACATACAAGCGATTTTTATCGATTGCTAGCCATTCATCTGAGGTCAAAAACTCCCAAATATATCCAATACCGGCTTGCTTAAAATAATCGCCAAACGAGAAGTTGCCTAACATTTCAAAGAAGGTATGATGGCGCGCCGTGTAGCCAACATTGTCCAAATCGTTATGCTTGCCGCCCGCTCTTACACATTTTTGTGAGGTTACCGCACGGGTATAATCACGTGGCTCCATACCCAAAAACGTTTCTTTAAATTGATTCATGCCGGCATTGGTAAATAGCAATGTCGGGTCATTGTGTGGAATCAAACTCGATGAGGCGACGGGGGTGTGCTGCTTGCTTATGAAAAAATCGATAAAAGCTTGACGAATATCGGCTGAGCGAAATGGCTGGCTCACAGCGGCTCCTTACTGGCGAATAGAATTGAGTAAAATAATTTTGCAAACGATTTTAGCACAAACGCCCAAGCTCTTGGTACAAGAGTTACAACGGCTAGGTTATTCTGCGCATGTAGATGCTCGATGGATTTGTAGTGCATCAAAGCCAGTTGGTCAAAAAAGCTAATTGGTCAAAATCGCCGCATCAGTCTCGTCTAGTTTATCTTGTATCAATGGATTGGACTCAATGACTTGTACTGGCAAGTAGCGTAGCTGTAGCTTAATGGGTAAATATTCAGGGAAATTCTCTGCCATATCTTGAGTGATGACGGTTTCGATTTGCCGTACATCGTATGAAGTAGGCGTCGTCTCTCCGCGAATGACCGCACGTACGACCTTATTTTCTTCTGAAGTATCAAACTGAGTATTGGTCAGTACGTTGCCTTTGTCGATAAAGTAGCTATTGATAGCTTCTTTGACGCTACTCTCAAAAACCTGTTGTTTGGCATTGGTCTGTAGATTGATGGACAAATACGTCCCTAAGCCACCTAACAATAATAACGTCACCGCATTACGGCGTAAAAAGGTCAAATAGGTGCTGGATTTATAATCATCATCGACCAAACGGCGAAAGCCTAATAACCAAAGTACTAAAGCATTGGTAAACTGGATAGCAATAATATTGGTTAGTGCCAGTAGCAGTGCCCCAAGTCCAAGCTGCGTCTCGCCATTGGCGAATAATATCCCACTCGCGGCAAGAGGTGGCACCAATGCAGTGGCTACCGCCACGCCGACCACTGCCACAGATAGGTGCGGTGAAACCATCGCGTAAGCGCCAGCAGTACCACCCGCTAGAGCAATCATTAAATCCATCGAGGTTGGCTGAGTGCGCGATAATATCTCTGCGGTCAGTGGCTGATCTTTGTGTAACCAGCCGACGATAAAACCAACCAATACCACTAAGGACACACCAACGATAACCGTAATCAGTGATTTACGTAGCAATGGCATACGATGATCAATAATCGCTAACGCTATGCCAGTAATGGGACCTAACATCATGGCAACCAACATGGCGCCAATGACGACGGCAGCTGAATTGGTCACTAACCCATAACTGGCGATGATGGCAGAAAGTATATTCATAATGAAATACATTTTGCTAGGCAGCGCGTTGGCCTCGATTCTGACCCGTACTTCTGGATAGTCTACCTTTTGATTGCTAAATTGCTCGGCAACAAATTGCTTATAAGACTCCAATTTAGCTTCTTTTTTTTCTTTAATCTCGTCTTCTAGTTCTTCCTGATTATCGACTTTATCTTTCACAGTACTTTTTACGATAGTGTCATTATTTTTCGGTGTGTCTGGCTGTTTATCAATTGAGGACGGTTTTGTGTTGTCACTATTTGCTTTGCTTTCTTGCTGAGGGTTATCAGAGATAGGATAAGTGCTCTGTGCATCAGCGGGTGCAATATCCTCTGCCTCTACCGTTATCTCAGCATCAGCGTCAGCATCTTTTTGAGAATTTTGCTCTGAAGCGTTATCTTCTTCTTGAGCATGTTCTGCTGATGCATTTTCTAGATTTTTATGATTGGGCGCTGTTGTGGATTTTAACGATTCATTGGATAGTGGTGTCTCAGGCTCAGTGATTTCAAGTTTAGTTATTTCAGACTCATTGTTGGGCTTGGCGGTTTCTAACGTTGCCACTACCTCGTCAGCACCAATGGACTTTATCGCTATCGTTGTTTCAGGCGGCTGCGCACAAGCCATATCCTCGCCGCAGTCATTATCATCACGAGTCTCTGAGCTTTTTGAAGACTCAGTATGTTCGACAGTGCTATCTAGTACAGAGCTACCATCTGCGTCAGTTAGCGCCGCTTTTTTGTCTGGATAATTGGCTGTGCTTGAGGCATCTTTTATAAATGAAGAATCATTAGAGGGTTTGTTTTCAGATGAGGTCATGGCAGATGGCTTTCTTAAAAAGTAAAAGAAAGACATTATTGTAATGATAAAACGAGGACAACGTATGGGTTTTTTACGACTAAATACAGCGCAGTGTCATTAAATAGTAATACTTAAAATAGTAAAATTATGCATCATTAACTAACGATAATAAAAACCTTAACTTTAACAGGGTTTTTATGCTTAGTCACCTACTATAGCTGGCTCGCAGGTTTATAGGAAATACTTACTTTCTTTGTGGGTTTAGTGTATAAAGGTACTATATCCACAATAAAAATGAGGAATAAGTTATGAACTGGCCATTATTCTCTGTTATCTATTCAATCGCAGCAACCGTTACCATTGGCGTTTTTATGATTGGCGCTTTAGTCACAGGTTTTAATGAAATACCTCATATCCAAATAGCAGTAGCATTGGGCGTTTTGGTGTCCATCCCTGCAGGCATGTTTTTTACCAAAAAAGTCGGTAGCATTACTGGTAATGAAGAAGGCTATAAAGCATAAAAATGAATAATGTTGTCAATTTAAATCAATAAATCCGATTATCAGCCATAAAAAAAGACCTTGATAGTAAGGTCTTTTTTTATTCATCATTTATGACTTATTAATTAAGCTCAATTTATTTAAGCTCAACAGTCGCGCCATTTTCGATATTGGCGTAAACCTCTAACACATCCCAGTTGGTCAAACGCACACAACCTGCAGAGGCTTGGCGACTGATGCCTTCAGGCTTTGGTGAACCATGAATACCATATGAAGGTTTAGATAAGCCCATCCATACGACGCCAACAGGGCTATTTGGTCCTGGTGGTAGCATATGTATTTGTTTGTCTGCGCCTTTACCAACGGTTGCTTTATACCAAGGCATTTTCACCTTGTTAATGATTTTAAACGAACCTTGTGGCGATGGTGTGGCATCGCTACCGATTGTCGTTGGGTAAGTAGCTACCAGCTTATCGCCGTTATAAGCATATAATGTCTTATCGGCTTTATTGGCAACCACACGGTTAATGCGCTGCTTAAGTGGTGCACGGGTATTTAAAACAGTGATGGTTTCACCGGCTTTATACTGCTTATTTTTGTTCAGCTTATCTAAATAACGCACATCCATATGGAAGCGCTCACCAAACATCTCTTTAATGTCTTGATAGTATAAGCCTTTCATTTTTGACTTGGCTTCTGAACCTGCAGGTGTGCTGGCAAAGTTGGTCTTAATATCATCTTCAGTGATGGTGTAAGTCACGAGCACTGGTTTATTCGCTGGGATATTTTTATTCAACGCATCCCACGTTTTTTGATCCATTTTACCTGTGGCTGGCAGACCTTTCATGGTTTGGAAGTTGATGAGGGCTTTTTTACTGTTCATGCCCCAGCCGCCATCGATGGCACCAGGAGAAGCATGGTTCCAATCAAGCAGTGCCTGCATTTTGATCGTCATTGCCGAGTTAACTTTCATATTCGGTGTCCATGTGGCACCGTTTACCTGTTTGGCGTAATTCGACAAATTCAGCGTAGTATGTTTTTTACCATTAACATCTTCGATGCTTTTGATAGACGTATCTGCTGGGCTAGCATCAGATATGGCTGCGGTAGGGGCAGCGACAGCTTGACCTTCACTAATATCGTCAGTGCTATCAGACTGCACATCTTTACGAGCCAGCTCTTCTACCGTCATATTATCAGCACTGACTGCTTGTTGCGCTGTCTCTACATCGACTTCCTGCTTTTCGTCAATCAGCTGAGTCATACGATCAGGTGAATTAGGCTTCAAGGCAGGCGTGGCTACAACAGGCGCACGACCATCGATTGAGCTACTGCGGTTCTCTTGTACATCAAGGCTAACTTTTTTGGCAATGCTAGGCATTGAGTCAGCAGTTCGTACTGGCAGGGTGCGCGTATTATCAGCAGGTGCGGCAACGGCGCTGACACTGGTAGTAACGATAGCAATTGATATAGCGGTAATAAGAGGCTTCATTTTCATCATATTGGGATACTTATGGTTATAACTAATGGGGCTATTATGCGCATAATTTGAATGCTTCGCAAACTTTTGACACATCTTTTTTCATTAAAGTCTTGCCAAACGTCAACCGTTGACGTATTCACTACAGTTGGGCAATAACTGAGCGAGGGTATGCATAAGATGATGCGCTATTCTTACCTACAATCCTCATTATTCACATTGTTTTTAGAACCATTTTTATGAATATAAAACTGCAAAAATTGGCGCAACTTAGCGTTTATGTCTATAATGGTGAATAAATTTTTATTTAATAGATCGGCTTTTAATAAAAGGCGTTTTAACCCATCCGCATGTAGTCAGTGAACATGTAATCAGCAAGGTGCGATATGTCAGAAGACCAAACAATGAGCGCAGAAGAGTTTCAAAATCAATACTTCAATGACGATGGTCTAGAGAGTGAAATGGTGTTTGATTTAGAGAGTGGGATTCTGAGTGAAGACGAGCAATTTGCCAATTTGCCTGCAGAATTAGAAGAGGCCCGCGAGCAATTGGTCAGTATTCGTGATTTTATTCGCTTTTCGGTCACCCAGCTTCGTAATTATGATGTGGTCGTTGCACAAGGCACCACCGATGAGTTTGCTGAAGCATCCGCCATTGTTTTGCATTCTCTGGCTTTAGACTGGTCAGCCAATGAGCAGATTCTCGATTGTCGCTTGACCACATCAGAGAAGCAGTTGGTACTGAGTTTGTTAGAAGAGCGTATCGCTGAGCGTAAACCATTAAGCTATTTGATCAACTTATCATACTTCTGTGATTTGCCTTTTTATGTCGATGAGCGGGTGCTAATTCCAAGATCGCCTATCGCAGAATTGATTCGTCAGCAGTTCCATCCATATTTTGATGTCAATGAGCTTGCCAAACCACTTGGTAAGAGCGTCAACGAGCAGGCTGCTGCATTTTATGATCACGGTTTAGAGGTCAAGCAGCTGTCACAGCCTGAGCGTATTTTAGACTTATGCACTGGTTCTGGTTGTATTGCTATTGCGCTTGCGACGCGTTTCGTTGATGCGCTGGTTGATGCTGTTGATATCGATAAAAGTGCGCTTGAAGTAGCTATGGTTAACGTCGATCATCATGATCTTGGGCATCAGGTTAATGTGATTGAGTCCGATCTGTTTGCTAAGATTCCTGCTGAACACCAGTATGAACTGATCGTCACCAATCCGCCGTATGTTGATGCGGCTATTATGGCAGAGCTGCCACCTGAATTTTTATATGAGCCAGAGCATGCGCTAGCCGCGGGTCAAGATGGGCTGGATTTGGTGCATCGTATTTTGTTTGAAGCGCCAGATTATTTAAGTCCAGAAGGCTTGTTAGTTTGTGAAGTAGGTGATAGTGAGTGGGCATTAAAGCAAGCCTATCCTGAAATCCAGTTTGACTGGTTGAAATTTGCCCACGGTGGTCACGGTGTCTTTGCGATTACTTATGATGAGCTCATGGCGCATCGTGAGCTGTTCAATGCTTACGTGCAACTGTTAGATAGCATTCAATAGAACTATCAGGTAATAGAGCTATCAAGCAAGAGAACTATTGAGCAATAAAACCATCGAGATTTACGCGATACTCAAAAATCGACTTCATTTGTTTAAGGATAAATATGGCAGGCAATAGCATTGGACAGGTTTTTACAGTCACGACTTGTGGTGAGTCGCATGGTGCAGGTCTTATGGCAATCGTCGATGGCGTGCCGCCTGGCTTAGCCTTATCCGCAGATGATTTGCAAATCGATTTAGATCGCCGCAAACCGGGCACGTCTAAATACTCTACCCAGCGCCGTGAGTCCGATGAAGTTGAGATTATTTCTGGTGTGTTTGAGGGTAAGACGACCGGCACCTCTATTGGCCTGCTGATTCGTAATACCAATCAAAAGTCCAAAGACTATGGCGAGATTAAAGACACGTTTCGCCCCGGTCATGCCGACTATACCTATAGCATGAAATATGGCTTTCGTGATTATCGTGGCGGCGGGCGTTCCTCAGCGCGCGAGACTGCGATGCGCGTGGCGGCAGGTGCTATCGCTAAGAAATATCTACAAGAGCGCTTAGGTGTACAAGTCCGTGGTCACGTCACCCAAATTGGCAATGAGTACAGCAATGTCCTAGACTCAAGCCAAATTGATTGGGACTTTGTGAATAGCAATCCGTTTTTTTGCGCCGATGCCGATGCTGTCAGTCGTTTTGAGACCTTGATAGACAGTTTGCGCCGTGAAGGCACTAGCTGCGGGGCCCGTCTAGAGATTATTGCCAGCGGTGTACCCGTTGGACTAGGTGAGCCGGTATTTGATCGTTTGGATGCAGATATTGCCCATGCGATGATGAGCATCAATGCTGTTAAAGGCGTTGAGGTCGGCGATGGCATGGCAGTGGCAGGACAGTTCGGTCATAGCTCTCGTGATGAGCTGACGCCAGACGGTTTCACTGCCAATCATGCTGGTGGTATTTTGGGCGGCATCTCGTCAGGGCAAGACATCCGTGTCAGTATTGCGCTTAAGCCAACCTCTAGCATTACCACGGCTGGCAAGAGTATCAATACACAAGGCGAATCGGTTGATATGCTGACCAAAGGTCGTCATGATCCTTGTGTAGGGGTACGTGCCACACCTATCGCAGAAGCCATGCTGGCTATCGTTTTGCTCGATCACTATTTGCGCCATCGCGGTCAAAATGCGGATGTTAAGCCGCCAGTAGCATCTATTACTTAGATTGTTTACCGTAAAATTATAAACCTTCTATCACTTCTAACCAGCGTTTCTAACTAGATATGATAGAGGTTTTTTTTGACTGGTTTTTATAAACAATTGAAAAACCAGCAACTTAATTGATAAGATTTAATCAGTACATTGAATGAATTTTTAAGCCGCTACTTGATAGTGGTCAATAGTCACACATTGCTGGTGGCGAAATACCAATAGCAGTTGTTGACTAGGAATGGCTAACCAATGCCCAAAAGCGATACTATCAATCCCTTCACCTGACAGCATTTGTAAGCAAAAATGACGACTACCGCCTAAACAGTTTTTTATAATTTTATTTTGTTCAATAGCGTCTTTCATCGTCTTTCTATCCTTAATATGGGTTACGAATTTGAATAACGCTATCGTAAAACAAGCAGATAGAAAACCTGTGTAGGAATGATGGAAAATTCATGAACTGGCATAGATGTTTATTTTTAAGCCAAGGGTAGGGTTAAGCTAACCATGACACCAGAACGCTGATTCTTATCAGTACCAATTTTATCGTTATTATCATGGACGTTATTAATAGTTACCTGACCGCCATGATGCTCAATAACTTGCTTCACAAGGGTTAAACCAAGGCCAGTGCCTTTTTTTAAGGTATTACTTGTGACATTGGGCTGCTGTGCTTGTTTGATTTCTAACTTGGAAGATTTATCTGGTGCATGCTCTGAGGCTTTTTCAGCAGCTTGGCTCTGATGCGATAAGCTAAAATAACGGTCAAACGCTTTATCAACGGCATACTCAGGGAGCAATTTACCATTATTAAAGATGTCAATAGTCACAGTTTGCGCTGAACCATGTTGCGCGATGCTGTGCAGATAAATAGAAACTGTGCTATCGGCAAAATGAATGGCATTGTCCAATACATTTTGCAGCACTTGTACCAACCAAAACTGGTCAGCGAAAACGTTGGTATTTGCCAAGGCATTTGGTGATAAAGTCGCTGTTTCAGTCACCCATTTATCATTAAGATAGATGTCGATAGGCGCTAGGTGCTGCTGTTGCAATTTAGCGCTATTGTCTTTTGCAAGGGTTTGCAACAACGGTAGTAGAGGGGTCAGCTGGCGATTCAGCTTAAAAGTCGGTTGCTCAACTTTGGCAAGTAATAGCAGCCGATCAATCAATTGTTGCATTTTGATACTTTGTTCACCAATGGACTGGATGAGCATCTGTTGATCTTCTTTATCGAGCCCGTCGTCTTCTAGCAACTCACTACTAGCACGAATGGCGGTTAACGGACTTTTGAGCTCATGGGTCAGGGTATGAACATAGTCGGTGACATAGGCGCGATTTTCCAATCGATGTTTCATAGACTCAATGGTATCCGTTAGGCTATTAAGTTCATGGCCTAAGTAAAAATAGGGTTTTTTGGTGTCTTCTGCCAGCGCACTGGTATATTGGGTCACTAAACTGATGCTTTGCTTGAGCCACCATGCGACCAGTCCTGCTAATATAAGGGCAGCAATACTCATGAGCAGTGCTGTGATCAGCATGCGATTGCGCGTATCGTCTAAATAAGGCAACACGCTAGCGACAGGCTTGCCAACGCTGATGATACCAATCAAGTTGCCAGTTTCATCCTTTATCGGCTGTGCCACATACATCACCGTACCATCTCGCTGATTATGATCTAGCGTTGTACTTCTCGCGCCATACTGACCATTTAATGTTAGATAGACATCATTCCAGCGGCTGTAATCTTGTCCTTCATCATTGTCAGGTTCGGGTAGTGAGTCGTATATGACAATCCCTTTATCATCGGTGACATATACCCGAAAGCTGCTAGGGCTTTTATTTTTATATTCTGGATCTGTTGTTTTACTTATCGTGGGCGCACCGATAAATGCCGCATCGAGTTTCGTTTGATACTGCTCATCGTATAGCTGTCCTGAAGATAATGGCATCTGCAAACTTGCTGCCAGCAATTTGCTGGTGTCTAACAACGTATCTTCGATGACCTGCTGCGCCGTCGGTTTGACATAACCAAACAGCTGAGTAAATGCGACCACACCGCAGATAATCAGCACTAACGCCAACGCGAGCCAAATCCTAAAAAATATACTTAAATTCAGTAGTCGTTTTGGTTTAGTCGTTTGCTGCGCGGTGCCGATAGGATGCAGTTTTGCATACCAATTGCTTTGGCTGGCATGCGCGCTGTTATCAGCCTTATTAATATGAGTATTAGGATGGCTGTTAGCACTATCGTTGGTTTTATGATTCATATTTTTAGGTATATTATTTGACGTTATAGAAGGTCGGTTTTAATCAAAATATGGCTATGGGTAGTGCAGCTAGGCGGGACACAAGGCGTAACCCAAGCCGCGATGCGTATGAATGACATCGATGCTGGCATTGACGGTCGCTAGTTGCTTACGAATGGACTTGATATGACTGTCTATAGTTCTCGCCAAGCGATGATCAGGGTAATCGCTCACCGCGCTCAGCAGTTGCTCACGGCTAAAGACTTGATTGGGCGCTTTTAACAAGGTCAATAAGATTTTGCGTTCGGTGTTACTCAGCTCAAGCTTCTGCTCTTGCCACATTAACGAATAATTAAGCGGTTGGTAGTGCCAGATGCCAGACTGACATTCAAAGGTTAAGGCTTGCCCCGACATATTATTTGGAGAGGCAGGGTTGACTGTATCGCTGGCTTCTATTGTAGGGGAGGTGGAGGACTGAGACAATAATTGCTCACGTCGCCAAATGGCTTTTAGGCGAGCAACCAACTCGCGCGGGCTAAATGGCTTGGCACAATAGTCATCGCCGCCCATTTCTAAACCCAAAATACGATCGACCTCATCGCTACGAGCCGTCAAGAAGATGATAGGAATGTCCTTTAAGCCAGCAATATCAGGGGTGTGGCGTATTTGTTGACAGAGACTGAGACCATCACCATCTGGCAGCCCAACATCCAAAATAATTGCCGATAGATCTTGCGCTTCAGCACTATTATGTAAATTGCGCAGAAAAGGCAACACGTTACTGGCGTTATCAAGCCAAGTGATTTGCCAGCCTTCAAGCTTGCAAGTGACTTTCAGTGACATCGCGATAGCAGGATCGTCTTCTACCAGTAAAATATGGGTCATAAGCTCTATATCGCTATATAAAGAGAAACTATTTAAGATGAAGGGGTTATTAATATCTAATGAGATACGAACATTGAAAAATGATAGTAGGGTATCATACAGTAGTAGCTAGAGTGCTATCTAAGTTGACGAATTTATCGTAGCACAAAAGTCGCACTCGCTTTTGCTATCAGGCCTTAAAAGATGTGAAAAGTTGATGGAAATTGGCATTATTAGCGAAGACTTTTTTGACTAGCGGTTTTGATGAAAGGCTGTAAAATAATCAGTATTATTATAAAAAATATTGAAATATAGTGCGAATGTCAGTTTTACTAAAAATAAGTTTGATGTACCTACCATTTTTATTTAAAGGAATTTAAAAATATGAGTGACTATTTAGATGCGGTCATCGTTGAGCATAACCCAACGCAAAAAAAGATAGATAGAGCCGTTATTTGGCTACATGGTTTGGGCGCGAGTGGTCATGATTTTGAGCCAGTGGTACCACAGCTCGGTTTAGCGGATAATATGGCAGTGCGTTTTATTTTCCCGCATGCACCAAAGCGCCCAGTGACGGTGAATGGTGGTATGGTCATGCCAGCATGGTACGACATCTTAGAGATGAGCCTAGAGCGTAAAGTCGATGTCGCTCAGATTGAAGAGTCTGCGCAGCAAATCCGTGATTTGATCAGCCGTGAGATAGAGCGTGGTGTTAAGCCTGAACACATTGTAATCGCAGGATTTTCGCAAGGTGGGGCAGTGGCATATCATGTGGCACTTGGCTACCCGCAGCGTTTAGCTGGTTTGATGACACTCTCTACTTATCTAGCGACTAATGATAATATTAGCTATAGCGCTGCTAATAAAGACATGCCAGTATTGATTGAGCATGGTACGCATGATCCAGTTGTTCCTGTAATTTTGGGCGAGCAGGCGCAGCAGTTATTATCCGCTAAAGGCTATAATGTTGCTTATCATACTTATCCGATGGCACATCAAGTTTGCATGCCGCAGATTCAAAATATCGGTAAATGGCTCAATAAAGTACTGGCTTAGAGAGTGCAGCTGTAACGTAATGTAATATAGATATTATATAGGTTGAAAGTCGACCTATAAGTCCTATATAATATATAACCTTATTGGGGATGTTCTGGCTTCGACGCTGGTAATGAAACTCAATGATGCATGTCGAGAGTATATGTCCTCTCGTTAATCAAACATATATTGTTATAGTCGCAAACGACGAAAATTACGCTCTAGCAGCTTAAACCCTGTTTACATGGTTTAAACCTGTTTACTTAGTTGCTGATCACCTACAGTTGGTCAACTAAGTTGAAGCGTCCGCATGTAGGCTCGCCACAAGTGATTGTCTCAATTGCTTGGGTTCAAAAGTAGAGAATCGTCCAATTCATCCTGACTGTCGGATCGGTGCGGATTAAAACTAAAGACAGAAACTAAACATGTAGATTCATGAGCGTAATGCTGGCGGACGCGGGTTCAACTCCCGCCATCTCCACCAAATATTAAAAATCCGATCACTTAATGTGGTCGGATTTTTTTTTGGTTTAATTTTAAATGTAGATAGTTGAAATAAAAGTTAAAAGGGACAATCAACTGATTCTTCATTAGCAAAAAAAGTTATTTCGTAATTATAAGTATTATTGACGCAAATCTGTGCATCATTAACAGTATCAAATTGCTCGGCTGTTACAATGATAGCCATTGTAAAATCGATCACTTGCTGTGGCGATCTCAAATCTTTAGTTAAGTCATTAGAAGTAAAATGAATCTTAGCGATGTGGTTCTCAATTTTCACTGTAAAATTTTCATTGCCGAAATTACTAGACTCAAACCCTAGTTTTTTCTCTTCTGGTGTTAAACCGTTCAAGTATTCTTGAATAGTGTTCTTTAGTGGTGAATCTTTATCTACATGTCGAATAACATAGACATAGTCATCTATATTTGGCTTTATAAAGTATACTTTGACCGCTAGTTTATCTTTAATTGATTGCTTGCTCATTTTATTAAGGTAGGTTTTATAGTTATAGTTATAGTTATAGTTATAGTTATAGTTATAGTTATAGTTATAGTTATATATAGATGATATCTTAGTCATCATCGCATCAGCTAATTTAGGATTATCTCTTATAGTTGACTCTGTAGCAAAGCCCCATAAAAATGGCTTAGAACAACTATCTTTATTACAGATTAAGTTGATAACTTCATTTCCATTTGATAGTTGGACTCTAGAATTTGGAAAAATATTAGCCTCATAACTCTTGTTTTTATAATACATATTTGTAGTTGTAAAAAAATTATATTCAGTCGGAGATAATTCATGGACCTCTATAAGCGAAGGGTAAATTTCATATTCTTGGATTTTTATCTCTTTCTCAAATTTCTCAGAGTCTTTCCAGTAGGTGCATACAGTGTTATCTATATTATCTAGATTAAACTATGCGCATTTTAATTGAGGTTTGGATGTTTTTAATGATTGCATTTTTAGTTTATCTAAAAAAATATCTTCTTTATTAGTCTGAGGTAGCACTGATTGATTTTTATTCTCCGCATTACTGCAACCTGCTAATGTAATAGATAATATTGTTAGTAAAATCCTATAAATATTTTTTTCATTTCTCATCTCTCAGGAAATCTTGGATCAAGTATAAGCTTACTATTACGATAAGGTGTAGGTTTGTTTTCAGAATGAGGATTTGGTAAGTATTTTTTTATTAAAGCCACCAGTAAGTAATGGTGAACCGCCCCAAGTATATCGGAGAGTGATTTACTTGAGTCAGGCAGCGATGCCTGACAGGGTTAAATTATCATAATACCGCTTTTCAAACTCAAAAGGTGACACATAACCAATCGTACTATGTAGTCGTGTTTTATTGGACCAATCTACCCACTCAAGGGTTGCCAGTTCAACATCATTTACACCGTTCCAGTTCTCTTTTAAATAATGGATTACTTCAGTCTTATAAAGCCCATTAACCGTTTCAGCCAATGCGTTGTCGTATGAATCGCCTGTTGTACCCACAGAGGCGATAACTCCAGAGTCCTTCATTTTATCCGTGTAGCGAATAGATAAATACTGAACCCCTCTATCGCTATGATGAATGACATCCTTAGGATTGTTCCTATCTGTTATCGATTGATTTAAAGCGGCCATCACCATGTCTTTGTTCATGCGATTAGATACTTTCCAGCCCACAATGACGCGGGCAAACACATCAATGATAAAGGCGGTATAGACCCAGCCACTCATGGTCTTGATATAGGTAAAGTCCGCCACCCAGAGCTGGTTAGGGCGATGGGCGCTAAAGTTACGATTGACTAGATCATCAGCGCGTTTTTGGTCGTCACGGCTGTTGGTGGTAATCTTGCCTTTACCACGCCATGAACCGCCCCGGGATTGTCGGAGACCTAATATTCTGAGAGAATACGACAATGAAAAGACAAACCTATACTCCTGAGATTAAAGAACGCGCCGTTCGCATGCTGATTGAAGCGGCAGGC